>JABEVA010000324.1 GCA_013044065.1 Phycisphaerae bacterium | reverse complement strand
GAGTCGGGAGACGGGAGGGGCCGGTGCCGCGCTGGGAATTGAGCCGGGGAAGCGGCTGATATTTACCGGGGCGCGGCTGGTGCCGGAAAAAGGGCTGCACTTGATGATTGATGCTTTCGCCCGGTTGAGCCTGGCGGAAAAAGGGTGGGGGTGGGCCATTGCCGGTGGTGGCCCGCTGGAGGCCAGGCTCAAGGAGCACGCGGGGGCGCTAAATGGCAAGGGCATTTATTTTTTGGGTGTGCTTAACCACAGCCGGACCAAGGCCCTGGCCGCCGGCGCGGATTTGTTTGTTCTGCCTTCGACGTATGAGGCGCATGGCATTGTGGTTTCAGAGGCGATGGGGGCGGGCACGCCGGTGATAGCCAGTGATGCCTGTGGTGCCGCGATAGATTTGGTGGAGCCGGGGAAAACGGGTTGGCTGTTTGCCAATGGTTCGGTGGAAGATTTGCAGCGGGTGCTAAAAGCCGCCACGGATAACCCCGCGGGTTTGCAAGCCATGCGGCCGGCGTGCCGGGCCAAGTATGAGGCCTGGTATGGCCAATATTCGCCACTCGTGGCCGTGCCCAAAGTAGTAGAGCGCCTGTGCGGTGCGGCAGGGAAGTAGCCGGGGCTGCGGCTGCGGCTGCGGCTGGAGGAGTTAGGAGTTTGGAGCTAGGAGGGGCGACGGGGTTTAACCATCGCAATAGGCGTCGGGATAAACACCACACACGGATTAACACGGATTAGCGACCAATGAATTTGGTGGTGGGTGAGAAATTCCTGGCGATAGAGATTCACGAGGGCGGCCTCCTTGGCGGCCTGGTCTTTGGTCGCAGATTCCGGCGTTGGAATGTTGCTTTCCGTTTTGACCGTATTATGGTAGATTGCATGGCTCGATGCGGCTGGGTGGCTTGGGGCCGCCTTAACCCGAAGATGAAAGTCGCATTTTATCAAACCTATTGATCGCGACCGGGCTGGCCGGGATTGGGCCAGAGCTTGCGGTCGCAATCATTGAAATGAGCCTGGTAATGAAAAGACGAGACGAATTACGCAACATCGCCATTATTGCCCACGTAGATCATGGGAAAACCACGCTGGTGGATGCTTTGCTGCGGCAATCGGGGATGTTCCGCGATAACCAGACGCAGATGTCGACGGACACGTTGATTCTGGACAATAACCCGCTGGAGCGGGAACGGGGGATCACGATTTTGGCCAAAAATGTGGCGATGAACTATACGGATGTGCGTGGTGTGGTGCGTAAAATCAACATTATTGATACGCCGGGTCACGCCGATTTCGGCGGCGAGGTGGAACGTGTACTGAAGATGGCCGATGGCGTGTTGCTGCTGGTGGACGCATTTGAAGGTCCGATGCCGCAGACGCGTTTTGTTTTGCGAAAGGCGTTTCATTATCACATCAAGCCGATTGTGGTGATCAACAAGATCGACCGGCTGGATTGCCGCCCGGATGAGGTGCTCAACGAGATATTTGATCTGTTTGTGGAACTGGAAGCGGACGATGACGCGTTGGATTTTCCGGTGGTGTACGCTTCCGGCCGGGCGGGCTTTGCGCGGCTGGAGGTGAAGGATTCCAACCAGGATATGCGTCCGCTGATGGAAACCATAGTGAACAAGATTCCGGGTCCCGTGGCGGACCTGGAAAAGCCGCTGCAGATGCAGATTACCAACATCGATTATAACGAATATGTCGGTCGTATCGGCATTGGGCGGGTGTTTAACGGGGTGTTGAACAAAGGCCAGAAGGTGGCTCTGGTAAAGCGCAACGGCAAGATTGAAAGCCATTCCATTGTGGAGTTGTTTTTGTTTGCGGGCCTGGCTCGGGAAAAGACCCAGCACGCCGAGGCGGGCGATATTTGTGCGGTGGTCGGAATTGAGGATGTGGATATTGGTGATACGATTGCGACCCCGGAGCATCCCGACGCTTTGCCCCTTATCGACGTCGACGAACCGACGCTGAGTATGATTTTCAGCGTCAACGATTCGCCGCTGGCGGGCCGTGAAGGGAAGTTTGTTACCAGCCGCAACCTGCGTGACCGGTTGATGCGTGAACTGCAAAGCAATGTGGCGCTGCGGGTGGAAGATACGTCCTCGGCCGATTCGCTGCGGGTCAGCGGCCGGGGCCTTTTGCATCTTGGCGTGCTTATCGAAAATATGCGCCGCGAAGGCTATGAACTGCAGGTTTCCAAGCCGAAAGTCATCTTCAAAGAACTCAACGGCCACAAATGCGAGCCGGTGGAAAATCTGGTCATCGACGTTCCACAGTCGGCGGTCGGAGCGGCTATGGAAGCCATCGGCAATCGCCGCGGGGAACTGGTCAAGATGGATACCAAAGGCAATATGACCCATCTGGAATTCACGATTCCCGCGCGGGGGCTTATTGGCCTGCGCACGCGTTTGCTCAACGCCACGCAGGGCGAAGCAGTTATGCACCACACTTTTCACGACTACCAATTTATTCGCGGCGCTTTGCCGGGACGGCAAAACGGCGTGATGGTCAGCATGGAAAATGGTTCGGCGAATGCTTTTGCGCTGGATACGCTTCAGGAGCGCGGGGTTATGTTTGTTAAGCCGGGGGATGAAGTGTATGAGGGCATGGTGGTGGGCGAATACAACAAAGACACCGATATTCCTGTGAACGTATGCCGCGAGAAAAAATTATCCAACATGCGTACCACGGCCAGCGATAAAAATATCATCCTCAAGCCGCCCCGTGACATGTCGCTGGAGCTGGCCCTGGAATACATTGAGGATGATGAACTGGTGGAAATTACGCCTAAAAATATTCGTTTGCGCAAGCGTTATCTGAAAGAAAATGAGAGAAAACGCATGAGCCGCAGCGACGCGGCGCTGGAGGCCTCCAGCGCGTAAGCCGGCCGGAGCCTGCACGCTCCCGTGACCTGATCGGAAATATTGGTGCATGACGCGCATTGATGTTCACAATCACTTTTTGCCGGGGGTGGACGACGGCTGCAAGACGCCGCTGGAGTCCATCGCCTGTCTGCGAGCCTTTTGGCATCGTGGGTACACGAAATTTTTTGTAACACCGCATACCGGGGCGATGGAATTCGGCGATCTTGCTCCCACGGAAGTGACCGCCGGCGTGGAGCGGCTGCGAAAGTTTCTGGTGGCGGATGGCATTGCGGTGCAGTTGCGTGCGGGTGGCGAGTTGCGGCTATCACCGCGCATTTTATCGCTGTCGGATACGTCGCGAATTCCCACCTTCGGCTTCAACACAGGCTATGTTTTGGTAGATTTGTGGGAGCCGGACTGGCCGTGGTGGGCCGATGAGTGTGTGGACTGGCTTCAGGCCAAGGGGCTAACGGTGATTCTGGCTCATCCGGAAAGAATGGCGTCTCTGCGGTTGAACCCGGATTTTATTGACGAGTTGGCGTCGCGTGAGATACTCTTTCAGGGCAATTTAGGCCCACTGGGGGGATCGGAAGGCGAAGACGGCCGCGGACTGGCGGAACGCTATTTGTTGGAGCATCGATACTTTATGCTCGGCTCGGATTGCCATCGTCCGGAGCATTTGCCTACCCGGCTGGATGGTCTGCGGCGGGCCGTGGACCTCGTCGGGCAGGACAAGGTGGATGAACTCACCATCATCAATCCTGGTAAATTGTGGGTGTAAGGGACCGGGCAATAATAACTTCACACTTTCCGGCCGGTTCTTTTGGCCGCTGGCGGCGTTGCTGGCTCGTTACATATCCGTGCGGATATGCGCCTCCCGAGCGCCTTGCCCGTTGGCAAAATTCCTGCTCCATAATTGTTCAAGTTGTTTTGTCGGAAAGTTTTAACAGATTTTTCCCTTTTTACCGGCCGGGCCGTGGCCGATGGGATTGGGGCCGATCCAGCGTTCGTCGGCTGGTTCACTGGCGGGCTGGTAGCGGGTGTCGGATGAGAATCGAATACGATCGGTCGTGGTGTTGTCCAGTGAAGCATGGACGGTATGAATGGAAAAAAGCAAAACGTCGCCGGCCCGGTATTGGGTGGTGAGCCAGCGCCCGCCAACGGGACTGCCGGCGGCTACGGACTTTCGGATTTGGTTGGGATTGCCATGGAGTGAGCCACCGGTGCCCCAAGCCTTGCCCCATTTTTTGGCGTCGGGTTTATTTTCGCAGAAGCTGTCCACATCCTGTGAACCGTAGGTTTCCTTGAGCCTCTGGTTATTGTTAGATCCTTCCAGTACCATCAGGCCGCCAAGCTCAAAGGAAATATCTCCAAGGGGTGTCCAGGCGGTGTAGAGGCGCTGTGTACCGCGGTTCATGTAGACGCTGTCGCAATGCGAGGGAGTTCCGTTTCCGGGCGAAATAGCGCGGAACCAGGTGAAATCAAAGTGGCGAACGGGTTGGCCAAAAAACGTCGCAAAAAAAGCCATCATGGGGCCTGCGTAGAGCACCTTGGCCAAGGGCGGATTGTTTAAGGCCAGTTCAGGCAGGAATGTGCAGGTTTTGCCCGGGGCGACGATGGCGTCCATGGGATCGGTGCCGGCCTTGAGGATGCCACCTTCAGAAAGGCGGCGCACCACCTCCGCCCGTGCCGCGAGCACTTCGCCGCGATTTAGCAGCCCTGGTAAAAACAGGTAGCCATCGTGGGCCATGCGTTCGCGCAGGCCGATGGGATTATCCAACAGATCGGTGGAATCGGTTAAATATCCGAAGTTTTCGGGCGTGGTATCAAGCAACACGCCGTGAGAACGAATGACAGGGCTTTGCTGGATGGTGTTGAGAGTTGTCATAAAGTCGTCCTTTCAGGTAAGAGTGGTGTGATCCAACGGTAACCACCGGCTTATTATGCCGGAAGTTCGGGGGGCAACGCCATGGCCAATTTGGGCGACTGCATGTATAATTTGGCAGCCATGCAGGCAGGAGATATTTCATGTCCGAACGCAGCCGCGTGACTTGGAGCAATATAAGTCGTCAAAAGCTGGGCCGGGTGACACTGGCGGGGTATCTCTACAAAAGTGTGGGGATTGGTTGGGACCGGATGCGTATTTTGGGAAGTTATGCCTTGGTATACCTGCACCGTGGGGCCGGATTGTATGAAGACGCCCTGGGCACAGAGCAGGTGCTGCGGTCCGGGGACTTAATCGTCGTGTATCCGGATTTGCCGCACCGGTATGGACCGCGACCAGACTCGGAAGATTCCTGGGATGAATTTTACGTGGTATTTGACGGCCCGATTTTTGATTTGTGGCGACGTGAGCAGGCACTTAGCGTAAAAGTCGTTCATCTGGAACCTCCAGCTTACTGGCTGCCCCGCCTTGCGGGCAGCGTGGAGAGCAAAACTCCGATGGAGGCTATGTTGGCAGTGCAGGGATTTCTGGTACAGATGACGCAACATACCCAAAATAATGCCGCTGATACGGATTGGCTGCGGCGTGCAAAGGCTTTACTGGAAGGCTTTACGCGTGCGGATGAAATTCATGTGGCGGCCGCAGCCGAGGCTCTGGGCGAAACATACGAAACCTTTCGCAAGAGGTTTCAAAAACTTGGCGGCATATCCCCGGGGCGTTATGCGTCGGAGCGGGTGATGGCCCGCGCTTGTGCGTTGCTGCGTTGCCCCGGGGAAACGTGCGCGAAAATTGCGTCTGCCTGCGGCTACTGCGATGAGTTTCATTTTTCGCGGCGGTTCAAACAAATTGTGGGCCTAACTCCCAGCGTCTACCGCCGCCAATTTCAACGGCTCTGATGCGGCGGTGTCCGGTTCGCTCCCAGGAGCCTCAGGCAGGCTCAGCAGCGGGCAACGACTTGCCAGTTGGGGTATGATCATCGCTATGGCAGGGGCTGGTACATCCGGCCAAGGTGATGGTCCTGGAGAATGTCTTAAACATGAAAGATCGGATTGGAATCATAGGTGGCTCAGGTTTGGAAGAACTACTCGGACCGGCGGACCATGGTCACGGCGTAGACATTGACACACCGTTTGGTCGTCCGGCCGCGCCGCCGATACTTGGTGATTGGGACGGGGTGCCGGTGGCCATTCTCTCTCGTCACGGTACCGGCCATCTGTTGAATCCAACACAAGTACCGTATCGGGCCAATATTTACGCTCTTAAGGCCGTGGGGTGTCGGTGGATTATTGCCTCCGGTGCGGTCGGCAGCCTCAATGAGGCCATCAAACCGTGTGATCTGGTGCTGGTCGATCAGGCCATCGACCGGACGGTGCGACGAGCAGGAACATTCTTTGAGGATACGGCCGTGCATGTAGAATTTGCGGAACCGGTATGCCCGGTTCTGCGTCAAATAATCATGGAAACCGGCCAGCGCAATTTGCCAACACTGAAAGTCCATGAACGTGGAACGTACCTGTGTATGGAAGGTCCGGCATTTTCGACACGGGCGGAGTCCATTTTGCATCGAAGCTGGGGAGCGGAGCTCATTGGTATGACTTTAATGCCAGAGGCAAAATTGGCGCGGGAAGCAGAAATCAGTTATGCGACGATTGCAATGGTAACCGACTACGATTGCTGGCGGCCGCATCCGGTTGCGACGGCGAAACTCCAATTGCTGGAGGAGATCATCAGTCACCTACGGGCCGCGACGGCCAATGCCATGGCTCTGATCCGGGCGTCCATTCCACAGCTGTGGGCGAGAAGGCAAGAGGAATTTCCGGCTCATCGGGCCTTGGAACTGGCGATATGGTCTGACAAAACCAAAATATCGACGGAAACCCGCCAGAGGCTGGACTTGTTATGGGGGCGCTATTTTCCTGGCCGGCAACACGAGAATTCAATGTAGTTTTCAATGACTCTCATAAGGTGTCTATGAAAAGGTATCCAACAAAACCTTCCACCGACCAAGCCACAGCAGCACAACACTTGTCGGCTGGAAACCTGACCGCGTTGATTGCCGCTGCTTTGGTCGTGGTTTTTGCGGTAGGTGCGTCACTGCGAGGTCAAGCGTTGCTGCGCATCAATCCCGGCGGGCCCATGATTCGCGCGGTACCGCGGACTGTTGTTGGTAAGCCCCATGCTGGAGGCAAAAACAATCCAACTTTCCGGTTGGTACAGGTGAACGATTCTTTTGGAGCTGCGGATTTAATGCGGAAGGCTCGGCGGCTTTTAAGCAGCGGCCACACGGCTTCCGCCATGCGTTTATTTCAAAAAATTGCCGATAAGTATGGGAATAAGGTTATCCGTGGATCAGGTGATGTGTACGTTACTATTCAACGCCGTGTCTGGTCCATTTTGCTGGCGTTGCCCTTGGCGGAGCGGTCGGTCTACGACCAGATTTACGGTCCGGAAGCCCAGACCAAAATTCGCACGGCCATAGGCGAACACAATTTGACGCTTCTGCTGCAAGCCGGTCGTCGTTACTTTCCATCGCGGGTGGCGGCCAAAGGGCTGAGCCTTGGGGCGTCATGGCTCTTTGAACGGGGTGATTTTGGCGAGGCCGCCCAATTGTGGGTGTCGCTTCTGAAGCATCCGGGTATGACCAGCCAGCGTCCGATGTTGCTGTTTCGGGCGGCGCTGGCGGCGCATCTTGGCGGAGAAGATGGTTTATCGTCGAAGCTCGCTGCGCGTCTGTCGCGGGAGTTTCCCAAGGCCACGGGGTTGTTCGGCGGCCAGCAGGTTAATTTGGTGGCGGCTTTGGCCGCCGCTCGGGCCAGGCGAAGTTGGCTGGAGACCGCGGCTCGCCACTTGGAGAATGGCTGGCCCACCTACGCTGGTAATAATCGGCGTAATCGGATTGCCCATTCGCACAGCCTTCCCGGAGCTTTGCTATGGACCGACGCCCTTGGTCAGACCGCTGGAGGTCCAAATGCCGCCATCAATCCCGCGCAACAGGCCCAACTACGGCAGCAGAAAATTCAGGTATTTTCGCTGGGTGCCGTCAGTGCCTGGCTCAATGGTCAGCCGCAAATTATGTACGCGTTTCCCACGGCGGGCATGGGGACAATCTATGTAAATACATCAACGCAAATCATTGCGTTTAACGAGGCCTCCGGCTTTGTGCTCTGGCGGTATCCGGCGGCATTCGCGGCAGCCTCGAACCAGCCCGGCGGCAGCTTCAACATGTTGGCATCATCGGTGGATCATCTGGAATGTGCTCTGGCCGGAAATAAACTCTACACCATTTTACCAACGCAGGGACCACAGGCTTTCAATCCCTACGGCTGGGGTGGATTACCACCCGTGCGACTGATTTGCCTGGACCGGCGCAATGGCCGCCTGGTTTGGAGTCGGACATCGAGCACCCTGGCTCCGCCGGCTCTTCAAGGAACTTTCACGCTGATGACTTCTCCCATGGTAGAGGGAAGCGGCGTGTATGTTTTAGCCTGTACGGCTTCGGTCAACGCAGCGGAACAAATGTATCTGCTGCGCTTAAACAGACATACCGGGGCAGTGGTGTGGCGCGAATATCTTTGTTCCATCGCCGCGCAAGGCTACGGGCCGCCCGCGAAGGTCAATGCGGTGCTGTCCATGGCTGGCGGTGTGGTCAATGTGGACACCGGCTTTGGAGCCACTATGGCCATCGATGCCCGGCTGGGCACAATTGTGTGGCTGCACCTAACACCGCGGCCTCCCGTGCCGGAAAATCAGATGTACTTCAATGGCCTCACCTCCCGGACGTTACCGTGGCAGGTCAATGCGCCATTGGCTTATCATGGTCTGGTTATCACCTGTGGCTCCGCGGCAGCCATTGGTCATATCTACGTTTACGCCCAATCCAACGGTCAAATTGTCCGCACGATTGTCTGTCACAATCCCACCGGGGCTTTGATGACTCTGGGGGTCGTTGATGATCAACTCGTGGTGGCAGGTCGACGGGTACAGGCCTTTGATCTGGCCAGTGGAAAATTGGCTTGGCATTCTTCACCCATTGCCCAATTTGGCATTCTCCTGGCCAGGCCGGTGTTGACTTCCCGTTTCGTTTATCTGCCAATGAAGGAGGGGCTGCTGCGGGTGGCGGTGGGTACAGGCATGTCGCAACCGCTGATTCCCTGGCCGGCGGCCGGGAAAAACAAACCAGGCTTGCCGGGCAACCTGCTGGTGACCCGCCAGGAAATTATCACGGTGAACGACGATGCCATCACCGCCTACGCGCGGTGGAAAACCGCCCTGGCCTATGATCTTGCCCAGATCAAGGAGCACCCGAATGACCCCCTGAAATATTTAACACTCTCGGCGATCGCCTTTCGCACCGGGCATGATCGTTTATCCCGCCGGATGATGCAGTTGGCCGCCGCCAAGGCCAATGCCGCCGCCTCCCCGGACTTGACGATTTTGGACCGCATCTTTCACCTCGCGATGAGCTTTGGGAATTTGCTCCGTCACGACCGGACCCACCGTCGGCAACAGGAGTCTTTATTTTATTATCGTATCGCGAGCCTGGTGGCCCGATCCAATCGGCAACAGGTGGCATGGCGGATGAATCAGGCTGAATCTTATGTGGAGTTGCTCAATGCTCATGATGCCCTGGCGCTGCTGGAGGAGATTTTGGCTCGGTCGGGCTATCGCAATGCGCCCTTGCAGCGGGCTAATGGTGTGATGCTCGCCGGCATCGCCGCCGAAGCGGAGATTTCCAACGCGATTATTACCCGACTGGGTGTCGCCGCTTACCAGCCTGCGGAAATGCAGGCCCTGGCGCTGCTGGCGGCCCATCCGGATGATCTCTTGCGGGTGATACATCGATTTCCCAACAGTACCGCAGCGACGACGGCAGCCTGGAAGTTGATCGCCGTAGAGCGCAGGAATCAGCAGTGGGGTCTGGAAAGCAAGCTGTTAATTTGGCTGAAAAATCATTTGACAGATCCCACGCAAAAGGCCCGGGTGGTCGCCGACATGATTGGCAATAACCTGCACCGCGGACATTGGAACACGGCGTTGGCTTTGGCCCGCCGAGGGGCGGAACTGTATCCCACATTCTCGTGGCCATCCGCCGGAAAAACGATCGGTTTTGGCCAGCAAGTGCTGCGAATTCAGCGGCTTGCCCCACCCGAAGCTCTTTATCATTTGCCCTATCTGGTTTACCGGTCTGGTGACGCCCTGACCGTGCGCGCGCCCATCGCCGGATTATTTCTCAAACCGCTGGATCGGGCCCGGGCTTTACAGCGGTCGGATATCCTTCTGGTGGCCAATACAATCGGCACAGGTACCCAAGTGGCCTGCTATGACTCGGCCACGATGGCGTTGCGCTGGAAAACCACCTTTCCCGTGCCCCATATTGCCTTGATTGGATTTGTGCATGACTACGCCATTCTCGCCGCACCGGACCAAGCCATGTGCGTGCGGCTGGCCGACGGTACGGTCCATTGGACTGCCTCCCTGGCAGGTCCCCAGCAGATGGGTGGCGCGTTAGACGGTGCGGTAAGACAGCAGTCATCGCGTGTTGTCGTGCACATGATGATCAATGGTATGGTCATCGGGGCACCAGTAGCCCCGAACAACGGCCTGTTGGCCTTTGAACGGGCCTTTGCCCACAATCCGATGCAGTTGCAGCAGCTATTGGGTCCAACAGCCTATGTATCGCTTAAAATTGTCGGCGATGAGCTGATCGAAATCGGCAACCAGAGCCTTGCCGCGATGAGCCTCAAGACGGGCCGACCGGTCTGGGGAGCACCGATGAATTTAAGCCGCTATGGGCAGATTTCGCGGGTGCTGGGAACCGGAGATCTCTTGGTTGCCCTGATGGACTATCCGGTTAAGACGATGGTGGTCGTGGAGGAGGTGAGCGGAAAGGTGGAGGGTGCCATTGGCCTGCCCCCCGGCGAGCACGCCGCATGGGCAGCGGCGGGACCAGACGGTACCTTGTACGTAGTAGGTTGGCACAATGCCATGGCGTATAACCTGAGCAAATCTATGAATGCGCCCGTCTGGAACCGGCTGGGGCTTGACGTTCCTTTTCCCCAGGCGTCGGCACTTTCACAGGATGGTCTGATCATCACCGAGGGGACTGGATTGTGTTCTTTACGCCTGCGTGACGGTGCCAAGCGGTGGCAGGTGGATAGCATTGCCGCCGGCGGTACGGCGCAAGTGCCCATGGCCGTGGCTACTTTTCTTAACCGTGATACGGCGGTGGTGGTCTCGCCGCGCTCCGTCACGGCGCTGTCCACCCGTAGCGGCCAAACCCGCTGGCGTGCGGTATTTATGAAGTCCCGCACGCCGCCGTTTTCCGGCGTGTCCATGGCCAATCCAGACATGGCACTGCTGGCCCAGGGACCGTTAGGCACCACGCAGCGTGCGGTTAAGCTGTTTCTCATCAATCAGCAAGATCACCAGGGACGGTTGGATAACGGCACGGTGGAACTCAATCAACGGCTGGTGGAGTCGGCTCGATCACCCCAAGGGCCACTCATCAGCGACTGGACGGTGGTCAACGATGGGCTGGTCTTTGAAATCAACGACACGGTATGCGTTTATCACATTGGACCGTAAAATAAGCCGCCGGACCGAATTGGGTGGTTGCCGATGCCGGTACTGTTATAAGCCGGGGGCGTTGAATGAACGGGCCTGAGGTCATGTATAAAGTCAATTCAGATCAAGTTCCAGCCGGGGCGGCCGACGCGCTGGCCGGTGATCGACTGCAACATTGGGCGGGTAGTTTCAGCTACAATGCGCTGCGGCAGGTCCGTTACGTTCTGGCGATGGTGGCCGCTGGTTTGCTGTTTAACTGGATCGGGGATCATCTTCTGGCTTCACCGTGGCAACAGGGCGCTTGGATTGCGGCGTGGGGGCCGGCCGGGTCGCTGGAAGCGGAATTGGTCATGCTCATGGCGCTGGTCGTGGCCGTCTTTATGGGCATGTTGATCACCTGGCCGGATACGCCGCATTCCGGCCTGCTCACGACGGCGGTGGGGTTATGCATTCTGGGCCTCAAATGGGGACCGATGACGAATCTGCTGCTTTTGCAAAGTCCTGGGGCGTTGCCGCGTATGTACCATGTGTTGCAGTGGCAATGCGTGTTTTGGGTGGTGTTTGTGCTGGCTGGTGAAGCGATTTCCCGCATGTTTTACCGGCTCATCTTTCGCAATCGCCTCTGGATTCATCTGGCCGGTCTTGATGGTCTGCCCCTGCCTGAAATGCAGCTTGAGGGCCTGATGATGCCATTGACGGCCTCGGCGATTCAGGCCGACCGGGTCAACCGTGGTGGAATCGCCAAAAGCGTTCTCGTTAATCTTGGCGGTCTGGTGATCACGGCAGCGGTAGCTTCGCTGGTGCTGATGATTCTGCTGCGATCTCAGTTTGTGGGGCAGGTGCTTTTTGCCGGTTTTGTGGCCTTCGGAACGGGGGCGTTTGCCGCCGGGGCGGTTTTTCCCGAGGTCAGCCCATGGGCGATATGGCCAGGCATCCCGGTAACCGCCGCAGTCTTGTACTTTTTCTCCATGCACAGCGTTCCGCGGTATCCGGGGCAGGCCGGCGTACTTATGGCAGGCGCGTTACCCATTGATTACGTGGGTGCGGGTTTGGCCGGGGCGGTGTTGGGTTATTACACCGTCCTGCGCATGCACCTGCGGCGGCAGCATGAGATGAGTATTGAAGAACGACATTGAAGCGCGAGCTATCCATATCTCTGGCGGCCAAGTGCCAATTGCTATTTGGGTTGGCGGTCTTGGTGATTATCACCGGCGCGCTGGCGGTGCCGTGGCAGCGTATGGAGCAGTTGACTGCGCGCCAGCCCGTCTACGAGGCCCATGTAGTGGCCGATCTGGCATTGCGGCAGGTTCATGAGCAGGGGGCGGTGGCCAGAGAGTTGACGGCTCCCGCTGTCTCCAAAAAGGCCGTAGCCCGGTGGAATCTAGTGGAGTTGCCGGGTGAACATTATCCCATGCCGAAGATCCTGCCCCTGCAAGCACCGGATATGCCCCCGCGCGGTGCCGATGCCGTTACCCTGCGGGCGGTGACCGCCTTTTTGAATCGCGACAATCTGGAGCAGTTCGGGCTGGTCAAACCCGGCCCGAATCATCGGCGAATTTATCAATACGCAGCGGCGGTGCGGGCCAACCGATCGTGCCTGCGATGTCATACCAACTGGACGGCCTGGTTTGCGCCACGGCCCCGCCCGGTAGAGCCCGCAGCGTTGGCGAGCACCACCCGGCCGCTTACGGCCAAAGCCATGCTCCCGGCATCCAAGGCCGCCACACGCCCCGCTACCTCCAGACCTAAGCCCGCAGTGTTGCCGACAGGCGCGCGACATCCGCTGGTGGCGGTGGTGCGGGTGGATATGCCGGTGCATGTGCCTGAGAATCAATTGCTGCTGAACCGCATCGTCATTGTAGTGTCTGGCTTAATCGGCGGAACCTTGGCGATCATTGTTTTTTATCTCATCACGACGCGGCTGATTCTGCAACCGGTACGGGTTCTGAAAAACACTGCTGAGAAAGTCGCCGCCGGCGATCTGGCCATTCGTTCCGCTATTTCCACGGGTGATGAATTTGAGCAGCTCTCGGAAACCTTCAATACCATGCTCACCACACTCAAAAATTCGCAGGATCAATTGGAAGCCAGCAATCGCAGCCTCGATACACGTGTGGGCGAGTTGGCTCAGTCCAACGTGGACCTGTTTACGGCCAATCGGGTCAAAAGCGAATTTCTTACTAACGTGAGTCACGAACTGCGGACTCCGCTGAACGCCATTATTGGTTTTGCGGAACTGCTGAGCAACAGCGACGCGCTCCGGTGTGATGCCAAACTGGCCCGGTATCTGGAAAATATTCAAAACAGCGCCCGGCAATTGCTGGATTTAATCAATGATCTGCTGGACCTGGCCAAAATTGAAGCCGGGAAAATTGTTCTGCGCCAAGAGCGCATCAGCGTGCCCGATGTCTGCGAGTCCTTGATCAACTTCATGAAACCGCTGGCTCAGAAAAAGGGGATTGAGATGACGCTGGTGGTGGACAAAGACATTCCTTTGGTGCAGACGGATCCGGGTCGGTTCGGTCAGATTTTGTACAATTTTGTTTCCAACGCGGTGAAATTCACGCCGCAGGATGGCAAGATCAAAATCGCGGTGGAAAATGTCGATCCACAACAGGTGCGGGTATCGGTGAGCGACACTGGACCGGGGATTGCCCCGGAGCATCACGCGGAAATTTTTGAAAAGTTTCATCAGTTGGATGCTTCCGTAACGCGCCAGCACAGCGGCACTGGTTTGGGGCTGGCTATCAGCCGGGAACTGGCCACCCTGCTGCAGGGCAAAATTGAAGTGGTCAGTGGGCTGGGTAAAGGGGCTACGTTTAGCCTGGTGGTGCCGGTGATGATTGCCGCCGGCGGCGCAGTATAAAAACGATCAGAGAGTTTTTCCGGTCCGCAAAAGATAATCCTTTAAGGCGGCATCGAGAACCCCGTTGATGAAGGCTGCGCTTTCATCGGTGGAAAATTCGCGGGCTAAATTAATTGCTTCATCCAACACCACCTTGGGGGGCACATCATCGCGGCTGGTAAGCTCCCACGCCGCGAGGCGCAAGATATTGCGG
>JABEVA010000323.1 GCA_013044065.1 Phycisphaerae bacterium | reverse complement strand
TTACCAATCAACACTTTACCCTCAATATGCCCGCAACGCCGCAGCCAGCCGCACCCACCGGAAACCAAATATCGGCGTGGATTCGAGTGATTTTCAAAGGCGCACCCGCCCGCGTGCCCGCTGCGGAAAGGCACCTGATAACGGCCGATGATGCGGCGCTGCCCGCCCTGCGGCATGCCCTTGCCCAGCCCACTTTACCGCGGATTCGCCAACGGTTGCGGGCCGCCTTGGAGGCTATTGCCCAGGCGGATGCCCTGCGTGGTCCGTTGATAACGCTCCAGTTAAAAAAGGCAACGCTGCAAACGGTGTTTACCAAGCTGTGTATTCCGGCGGGAATCGGCCCGGATCTCTACCCCATGGGTGCAAGCTTGACACCGCCGCCACCCTATTTCCAGCATACTTTTCTCACCATCAACGTGCAGCGCCAACCATTCTGGCAAGTCATGCGACGCATTGCCAAGGTCACCGGCGTAAGCCCCACCGCAGATGGCTTTACCGGACCGGAACTGCATATCGGCGGCCAGCCGCCGATGGTGCCGGGCATCTTTGGCGCACGAATGCCGGTGGATATCCAGGGAGCCTTTGTGATTGCTCCGCAATGGCCCTGGGCCGACCCCCAGGCACCGTTGATGCAGCGTCGGCCCGTCGGCCCTGAGGTGCATCACGCAACCATGCACGTACTCATAAGGCGCGTTTGGCGGCTAACGCTTATTCCCGGTTCCACCCGGACCAGGAAAAAACTGTTGTTGCTGGTGAATGTCCTCTGGTGCCCGGCGGGTAATCGGCTCATCGAGTTTGGCCCCCTGCAAATAACCCAGGCGGTGGATGATACCGGCAAATCACTGCTTCTTCCGGCCAGACCGGATACCCCCCGGCGAGCCAACTGGAACAGCGGCTGGAGTGCTTCCGGGCAGATGATTGTCTTCAACTGCCCAGAGTGGCTAAAACACCCGTCGCCCCACGCCAAAATGCTCTCCAGACTGCGCGGTCGGTTTCCGGTGAGATTATGTTTTGACCGCCGGCAGTATCAATTGAAGAATCTTTCATCGGGCAACGCGCGGTTCTATTGGCGCGGTTTGAAGGTACAATTTGGCAGGCCGATCCTGCAATCGCCCGCCCCAGGCCAAACGGACCTCCAGCGGTGGAGGGTGCGCGTGCTTATAGATTCCGGCGTAGCGAGCCAACGACAGCGCTGGCTGGCCGGCCACCTGGCGCAGCAGTTTGAGGAAATGTCCGCGGTTAAATTCTATAGCGCCAGCGGAACATATCTCGGAACTAACCAGCCGGGCGGCTACTATCGTGCCGATTGGAAAGGTTCCTACGATTATGAAATCAGCGGCGGAAAACCCGTCCGCGCCCATGTAACGCTGTATCGTCAAACCAATGTGAAACTCACCGTGCCGTTCGTTTTGAAAAACGTGCCGCTACCGCGATAACAGCGGCCAACAAGGAGAATCCAAATGCCAATGGTGCCGCCCCAAGCCCTCGCCGCCGTGCTGATTGTGACGGGCTTCGTAGGCTGCGCGTGGCCACACGCGCGGGCCACCGGCGATGCCGCAAAACTCGTCGGCCACACCCCGCCAATATCCATTATCATGCTGGCCAAGCCGCAGCCACCCGCCCCGGACGCGGCTAAAATCTCCGCATGGATTCACGATTTGGCTCTCGGCAATGCCGCGGACCAAACGCGTGCAAGACAGCTTCTCGTTGTTACTGGCGACGACGCCGTGCCGGCGCTTAAAAAAGCGCTCGATAAGCCACGCACCGCCAAGTCGCACCAACGCCTGCGCGCCGCACTCGACGCCATCTACACCGCCGATGCCCTGCGCGGTCCGCTGGTGTCGGTAAGGGCGAAAAATGCTTCACTCAAAAGCGTCATTGGTGTGCTGTGCGACGAGGCCGGCATGTATCCCTATTTTCCGCCCCATCCCACCTGGTCCGCCCAACACATGAACATCAACATCCAACAGCAGCCGTTCTGGACGGTGTTGCTGCGTATCGCCAAGGCCACAGGAGTTGGCCCGACAAACGCGCAGTACGGCCCATCCGCCGGATTTTTCTTCGACCGGCACGGGCTTTTCACCCCTGGATCGGTGGTGGCTATCCATGGTGACTTCGCCATGGTCATCCGATCCGCCCGGCAAATATCCGTTTATGGAAGCCAGCAAACCAGCGGTCAGGGCCATCGTGAACTGGTGGTAAAATACTGCGGCCTCCACGTGCCCACGCCGCACGTGTTGTTTCAAACGTCACCGCTTATGGTTCGGCTGGCCGTGGACGACCAACACAGAATTTTAGCGGCACCCGCCTCCATCAGATCTTCGCCTTACAGCACCACAATTATCAACTCCCCGGTGTTTGGCTTTCCGTGGCAGGCTATCTTGGGACGGCCATCTACCAAAGCAAAATTCATTACCCTGCTGCAAACGCGCCTCAGAGTGACAGCGGCCACAGATCCACAGGTGATAAGGTGCGGCGATCTGGCAAAGGGCAAAGGATCCATGCATTTTGATGGCATGACCATTAAGTTTGGCCAACCCACGCTGGCAGGCACCACATGGAAGGAAGTGATGAAAATCTCCCTGCCGACCAGGACGGATAAATCGCGCCGCATGGCCGCCGTGATGGCCCGATTAACCAATACATTCCCCAGCCCGTTTCATTTTCGCAGTTCCCATGGGCAACTACTGGTCAGCACGGGTGGTGGAGGATACGGTAATCCAAAGCACTACCAAGGCACATTTTATTTTAGCAATGACAAGCCCGCCACGGTGGAATTAAAAATCTATCGGCACGCCACCGTGATTACCCTTCCGTTTAAATTCCAACATATCCCGCTGGAGCGGTAGTGGTGAACACGCAAGGAGAAACCCAATGCGAATTGCAGATGTAAAGCCCTGGGCCGCCATTGTCGCTGTGGCATGCCTGCTTGCCGCCCGACCGGTGCCGGCAGTTTCCGGGGCCACGCCGCCACGCCCTCGGCCGGCCATGGCTGTGGCCTCCCGACCGCCAGCCATTATCATGTTGCCGCGGACCCAGCCAGTGTTTACGCCCAAGCAAATTGCCGCCTGGATCGGCAAGCTCAGCAGCCCACACGCCGCCATCCGTCGCCAAGCCAAACGCCACTTGATCACCGTCGGCACTGCCGCGGTGGCCCCGCTTAAAGCCGCGTTGGCGGGTTGGACCACACCCCAGATGCGTTGGGATATGCGCGACCTGCTTGGTGCCATCGCCGAAGCCAAGGCCCTTCGTGGACCCTTGGTAACACTAAAGCTTGCCCACGCTCCGTTACGTATCATTCTCCAACGGCTGTGTCGGCAGGCGGGCTTCACGGCGCAGTTTGCCGGCACCCAACTGCAATGGACCACCCGGCGATTAGGCATTCACGTGGAGCGCCAGCCGTTTTGGAAAGTGATTCAGCGGATGGCTTACGTGACGGGCGCAAGCCCTTGTGGCAACGACTTTTACGTTCCCGCCGGCTTATTGAACTTTTGCCGGCACGGCACGCTGGCCAGACATACCCCCGTCTACCGTAAAGGTGCGTTGCTGCTGGCGGTACAAGCATCCTCCGGTGGAGAAACCGCAACCTTCAGCGCTCCCTCCGGCCAACGCACCAGTGGCGGGTTTAGCGTTGGTGTGATGGGGCTTTGGGCACCGGGAAGCGCGGCTGTTGAGCAAGTCGGACCGGTCCAATTTACGCAAGCCCTGGATAACCGCGGTAGGTCGCTGCTGGCATCGACTGTATCGCAATACTGCTATCAGAGTAATTCCCACGACGAGTTTTCGTTTGCGCCGCGGCTCCATTGGCCTTCGCCACACGCCACCAAGCTGGCTGTGCTGGCAGGGGAAATCCCCATGGCACTGGACATAACTCCGCGGATCCGGCGCGTTTCCAACCTGGACTCCGGCAAGGCCACGCTGAACCTGCATGGCCTGCATGTTGCCATTGGCAAGCCCACGGATGTGGTAATTGATCCGCTTAATCCGCGCATCGGCCGTTGCCACCTTCGAGTCTCGGTTTGGGCTACCGCCGACGCACTGCAATCGCCGAC
>JABEVA010000322.1 GCA_013044065.1 Phycisphaerae bacterium | reverse complement strand
AGCCATAAAAATCACCGCCCCGGTCAAAGCCTCCCGATCCACGGCGCTTTTTCCCAGAAGAATGGGGCCTTTTTGTAGATATCCATCGGAAAGGTTGCATACGCTTTTGATGCGCAGTTCGTTGTTCTGGCCATCCAAAAGCCGGAGCGACGCGGCTTTTACGCCCATGGCCTCCACCACGCTGGAAGTGACACGGTCCAGGGTTTGCTGCAGGCCCCGGGTTCCCGTAAGCATGGTGGAGATGTTAAAAAGCGTGGAAATCTCCAGCAGACGTCGCCGGATGAGAATTTCCTGCTGACACAACCGCGACAAGGCGTCGGCGAGTAAATGCAAAAACTGTACGCTGGCGGTACGACGCCGGACGGTATCCTGATTGATGGTTTCCACCAGCACCCGCACCTGGGCCGCGGGTATGTTGAGTTTTTCGGAGAGATCCTTGACCATGGCGGTGCGCATCGGCGCCGCTTTGGCGGGTTCTATGACGATGGAACCGAGGCGCACATCGCCAACGATTATGGGCGCTGAAAACGGCTGATCGAGATCGGCATCCCCCTTTTGGTGGCGGGCCGCGGCGATGGCGGCGGATCTGGTTTCAAAGCGTGGACTGACGGTGGTTTGGGTAAGGGGTTGTCCGCCGGGATCCAAAATGGTGGCTTTGACCTGCGCCACGGAGGCTAAAGCATCTTGAATATCTTGCAGCGTAGTCGGATCAATATAGTCGGTGAGCTTGGCCTGCGGCCCAATCTCGGCGGAATCCGCGGACCTCAAGGCCTGACCCGACGAAATCACCACCTCACGGGTCTGGCTTCGACCATCGACCGTGCTGATTTGTGCTGAAGAATCTGCCACTTATACCACTTCCACGTCCAGAGCGCAAAACAAAAGTGTGCGCAATTTTTATACCCCACGTCCTGCCGGCGTCATTATTTAACCAATCCGCACCTTAGGCAAATCGGAGCACCACCATTACGGCTTATGGACCTTGGCCGGTGCCGCGACGGGTTTTTCCAGCCAAGCCTTGCGCAATATCCGCGGCCATATACTCCGCGGTTGAAACTCGACCCACTGGGTCAGGGTGTGCCGCAATTGCCTGCGATAACCAAGCTGATAATCCACATACGCCAGCAGCATAGCGGCGGCCGGATTATCGCGTTTAGCCAGCGTTTTTAATTCACGCCTTGCTGCCCGTAGCGAAGCCGCCGGAATCAATTTTTTAAGGTTTAATCGTACGGCGTTCAAGGCAGGATTGCTATTAAAAACGAATTGCAGATTGTACGCGGCACTGCCGTAAAGGCCGGCAGCGATTTCCGCATGAGCCTGACCGATAATGGCCAGTGGATTGCCGGGCCTCATGGCTAAAGCTCCCTGAAAGGCCTGGACGGCCTGCATAAACCTGCCGCTGTCGATGAGCTTTTGCCCGTAGGCCATACCTCGGTCAAACTTATCGGTCATATTTCCAGCGAGCGCTTGCAGGGGCATCAGGTTGCGACCAGCCTGTAATTCCGCACCGAGCTTCTTGGGAATAGTTACGGCGTTGGCGCGATTCCAAAGCTTGGCCACCGCCGTTGACTTTTTACCGTGAGGCCCCTTACCGTGATGCCCCGCCAGGCCGGCTACCACGTGTGCCGATGGATTCATAATGGGCAGGCCGGTGATGGGGTCGATGGTTACCATGCGCTGGGCGGCGGCACTTTGCGGTTCCAGATTCGTGAGTGTCATCGCCGGTTGCCCGGGCAGGCCCGGCGCGACAATGTTAATCTTTTCGCCGGTTTGCAATTCATGGAGTAAATTTTGATAAACATCGCCGACGCCTCCCGCGTTCACCTGGGCATTGTTCTTTGTGCCCAAGGGCTTGCCGATGTGCGTGGCCTGGATCACACCGTTTAACGGCGTGGTACCCGTGGCGGCTCCGTTGGGCCGATGGGTTTGTTCCTTCTGGCTTTGCTGTCCCGGAATCATGGCTGGACCCTTATGGGGATTCTGGTTGACGGCACCGGTCAGGCGGGCATAACCGGCCTGCTGCTGAATGGGAATTTCACGCAAACCAAAAAGAGAATTCACCTTGCTGCCGGTTGGGGCAATGAGGCCATTTTGCGCCAGGCCAATGGTACGCGGCGAAATTGGCGATGCCGGGTTGCCGTAAATGGAGGCAAACGGGCTGGCCGGCCCCACCGGCACTGGTCCGTTATAAATTGCGGAATTCTGACCTAATCCATTTTGGCCGGTCATACCCAGTGAGGATGGCGAATATACGCCATTAATGGTGGCGTTAATGCGCGAGCCGGAACCAGTAACATTGCCCACATTGGAATAATTATTGATGGGGAGTGCTCCGGGTGGCGAGCTATAGCTGGGCGGAGCGCTGGTAACAATCGGAATTCGGGCATACGTAACGCCCCCGCCGGGCAGCGTAATAGGCACCGTCTGATAACTGGTATGGGCCGTGGAGTTGACGTTGTTCATGTATTGGTTGCCATTGAAGGGCACATAGCCGGGAATGGTGGCATTGCTGCCGCCGCTGCCCACCTGATTGTTGGCATCCAGGGCCTGGCCATTTTGCACCTGTA
This sequence comes from Phycisphaerae bacterium, assembly GCA_013044065.1. GTDB lineage: Bacteria > Planctomycetota > Phycisphaerae > WQYP01 > WQYP01 > JABEVA01. The sequence goes on along the minus strand of JABEVA010000322.1, from coordinate 9,546 downwards.
CCTGCCCGTGTGCTGTAGCCAACGCCAAGGTACCCGCAGCAATCCAGATCAATGCCAATAATCGCCTGCCGGAAGACCGTAGCAACATATTTCGCAAAGGACCGATAATATCCGTCTGTTTCCGACCCAGAATAAGGCCATCAGTGATTTCGATTACACGTTTCATAAAACACCTCTAGTACGGGCTGGGCCCAACCACCATGGGCTTACCACTACCCTTGTATTATACCGTCTAGCCAGCCTAAAAGTGCAAGCGAGAGGCAAACACGGGCAGGGGTACCCACGGGAATGCGTCAGGCCATCATCCATATCATCGCCGAGAAGAGGGTGTTTATCTTATTTTTTCCGGTCATACATCTGCACCAGAAACTTTTCTGCGACAGCAAAACTGATGGCGACCACGTGGTTCTCGCCGCGCTTGATCACCAGTAATTCCACCGTTTGGGCCTGATGATTGCGACTGGCTACACGAATATCGGCTCCCGGCAACAATCCACACTGATTCACATATTGCAAAAAGTCGGCGCTTTGATCGAGAATTCTGGCAATGTTGGTTGGCGACCCGAGCGGACAATCCAGCAAAGTGCAGCAATCCTGACTGCGGACCACCCCACCCGCAGTGGGTATTGGATCTCCATGCGGATCAAACGCGGGGTGCTGCAATATCTCATCAATTCTCGCCAGTAGACGATCCGAAACCACATGCTCAAGTTCTTCAGCCTCTTCGTGCACTTCGGACCAATCCAGCCCGAGCACTTGCACCAGAAGCAATTCAATCAACCGATGCCGCCGCAACACGTGTAACGCCAACTGTTCACCGGCCGGAGTTAAACGCACGCCGGCCCGCGGCTCATATTCCACCAGATGGGCATCAGAAATCGCGCGGACCATGGAAGTGGCAGTGCCGGGCGTTACCCCCACCGCCGCCGACAACTTACCCATCGTTAGCCATTGGGTTTCGTCGGCGGGCCTGGAGAGATAAATTTGTTTGAGATAATTTTCAATGGTCCGGCTTGCCATTGGATCGCCCTTCGTCAAATTACCTATGCAATTAACCCGGTGGCCAACAAGCCGCTGCATCCAGAGTCCGAGCTTACCCAGCAATTGATTTTGAGCAAGCAAAGTTAATTATGCCATTTATCAAAGAGAGTTGCAAGTACACAGGTAATTTATTATATTGTGAATCAAATAGCCGGAGGATGGGAATCCGGATAAAAAACCCGCGTCCGAACGGGAGTGCATCATCGGCGTGGGCGAGGCCCAACTGAAGGTTGAGGCCGACAATAGGAGCAGTCCAGAACATGGCCGAGCCATCTGAAGCATCGAGAAACATGTCCGCCGAAAATCCGGCGGGGCTTTTGGTTTCTGATAAAACCGCGAATGCCGACGCCACGTCGGCGGAATCTTTGACCCGCGAAGACTTGGCCCGAGCCCAAGATCGTTTGGCTGTGGAACGCGCCCGCCGTAATTTTCGCCTGCCCGCTTCCTGGCGCTGGCTGCGTTTGCTCTGGCTTCTGGCAGGTCCGGGAGTGCTGGTTTTTCTGGGGGAAAACGACGCCCCAAGTATGCTATCCTACGCGGCAACAGGATCGAAATTCGGCATCGGATTTTTTCTGCCGTTTATTATGCTGACCTTTGCCGCAGCCTGGATCGTGCAGGAAATGACGGTGCGTCTGGGAGCTGTTACCCATCGCGGCCATGCGGAAATGATTTTTGACCGCTTTGGCCCATTTTGGGGAATTTTTTCCATGGGAGATCTGATCCTGGGAAATTTCCTCACACTGATCACTGAATTCATCGGCATCCGGGCAGGTTTGAGTTTTTTCGGCGTTCCGCCGCTGGTGGCGGTCGGCGGCGCTTTGCTTCTTATTCTGGCGGTGACCATGACCTCCCGCTATTGGACGTGGGAACGCATTTTGCTGACCATGGCCCTATTTAACGGTCTATTTATTCCCGTGGCCCTGCTCACGCACCCGAACTGGGGCGCGGTAGGACACGCCTTGCTCACCTGGAGCCCGCTGCCGGGCGGCCTAGGATCCAGCAATATCATCATGATGATGGCGGACATTGGGGCCACCGTTACCCCATGGATGCTGTTTTTTCAGCAGGGGGCCACCACCGACAAAGGCATGCAGCCGCGTGATGTCGGTTTTGGACGTTGGGATACCTCCATCGGAACGCTTCTGGCAGCGGTATTTGGCATTGCCGCGGTACTGGCCACGGTGCCGCTGTTTACCCATGGCATCAGCGCGGCCAATTTCCAGGGCGCACAATTCGCCCAGGCGATTGAGCCGTATGTCGGAAGGCTTGGATCCACCTTGTTTGCCCTGGGTCTGGTGGAGGCCGGGTTGGTCGCCGCCATCAGCATTTCCACCTCTTCCGCTTATGCCTTCGGCGAAGTGCTGCATCACGCCCACAGTCTCAACCGCACAGTGAAAGAGGCATGGCCGTTTTATCTGGTGCTGACCGGTTCGGCCATTGCCGCCGGGGCCATCGTGCTGATTCCCCATGCCCCCTTGGAATTCATTGTGATTATCGTCAATGTGATTGCGGTATTGGCCATGCCCCCGGCCCTGCTTTTCCTACTGCTGTTGGTTAATGATCGACAGGTGATGGGCGACCGGGTGAATAGTTTGTGGTTGAATATCGCCGGCATTTCCGTAACCGTATTTTTAATCGCCGCCGGCGTTGGCTACGCCATTACCGTTGTGTTTCCGCAACTTTTTTAAGCAGGAGTCGAACATGCCATCCACAACCAACGACAGCAACAATCCACACGTACCGCATCCGAACTCGGCTTCCGGATCCAAACTGGTTCATGCCGTGCTGGAAGAGGACCAGCTTTACGCATTCAAACAAAAAACCCATTTCGGACGGCGCGATATTTCACCACCACTGAATATTCTTTTATGGGCGTTGCGTATTTATGTGATTTTCATGATGGCGATTGTGGTGGTGCAAATTATACGCACCATTTGAATCTGATGCTCGGAGCCGGTGCGGAGGGTCGAATGCAGCGCTTATCAGCGACGGCGACGCTTCACGCCCAGCAGCGACATTGCCAACACGGCCATGAGCGCCAGAGTGCTTGATTCCGGCACCGGCGTAATCGGCGGATTGGTGAGCGTCTGGAGATGGCTTCCCGGCACCGATTGGCCTGGGGCGATGCTGTCAAAGCCCGATCCGACGTGATAAGCCTGAAAACCCGCTTCGGGAGTAAAATCATTGTTGCCAGCGCCACCCACATCATCACCACCATCCGAGATAAGCTCAGCCACGTACACCTGATCGCCTGCCACCTGCTTAAGTTCGCCGCCTTGGACATCAGACTCGCCCAACGCGCTCTCGCCGCCATTGGTGCCGACAAATAAACTCAGGCTTTCATGTGCCACGTTGAAATCCATGCGCGAAACACCGTTAAAAAACTGCGAATAAGCGTTATTGCCGGCCAGGGTGCCCCCGCTGGTGTGGGTTTGGAATAAGGTGCCCGGCGTGGTACCGGAATTCATCAAATCGGATGGGCCATTTTGCGAAACATTGATCACCGTAACGGTGTTGCCCATCGTTATGCCACCGGTACTTAGGGCCAGGCCCGCCATCACCGACCAAATCATTAACTTGTGAGCAGTGTTCTGTTTATCCATGGTTCTCTCTCCTTTTTCGGCATCGAACAACGCCGATGCTGATGAATACCACCACAAGCTGCCATCGCCTGCGGCTGCCGGGAAGAACCCCGACGGAATCAACTTCTATCCGCTATCGCGGTAAGTTCCCACGGAACTTCATTATCTGCATACTCTTGGCAGTAGAACTGTTGCTTCCTACTCCCCCATCTGATAGGGCTATCGACTTTTCGCCGCACTGGCAGTAATTTTTTTATTATCGGCTCTCATCGCCGATAAAAAGTGGCCGGAGTGGAAACATCAGCGCCGTGATTGCAAGGCCAATGTGGCAAAGAAGCTTACACCGTTAAACACTGAATGCATCGTCATATCGGTCCACAAATTTCCGGTGCGTTCATAAACATAACCCAATGCCAACCCCAACATAAACAGCGCAACAAAAGCCGAAGGCTCGCCATGGGCTAGCGCAAAAAATAAACTGCTCATGAAAATCCCTCCCCATCGGTCTGCCGGGCTAATGGCGACCCGCGACGGCCTGGCTCCAAACTCCGCGACCGGCTGTGGCACCACTAGACGGCTACGCAGCTTCGCCAAAACCTGGACCAGATAGCTTTGCACCAGTGCCCTGAAAAATAATTCCTCGGAAAGGGGAGCCAGTATACACAGACTAAACACCATGAGCGCCAAGACTTGCGGAGAGGGATGATGCTGCACCGCTTTTAGCAGGGAATTCTGCGGAGCAATGCGGTGCCATAAGACCCTTTCGACGACCACGGATATGCCGTCGCCCACAAATACCAGCGGCCAGGTTACGGCAATGGCTCCTAATCCGATGAGAATACCGCTCCCAATGGCTCCGCCGGACTTCATCCCCACACCGGCAATGCCCCCCTGACAGGCCTTTGCGGCAAACGCCAGCACCATAACAACCGCCATCATGCGCCAGGAAGAGTCCACCAGCCAAAACGCCGGCTGCATTGCCGCTGCGGAAATATGTGATCGATGGGATATAAACCCTCCGCCCAGCATTCCAACCAAAAAAACCGCTGCAACCACCGCGATCACATGCAGGAACCTGAATTTGTTGGGAGTCCTGGGTCTGATCAACAGCGGTTCATCCGAAAATACCTGCTTGCGAAACAGCACCCATATACTGATGGGCAGCCAGATAAAAATAATGATTCCGTATATAATGGATTCACTATGATGGTTGATAAGCAACTCCTTTGACCAATACCAGAGGGCCTGACCGCTGAATATACTTCACCAGATCATCGAAACCAAGAAGCAAGAGGTGGCGGCTGGTGCTCGTCACCGTCCATTAACGGAACTGCGGCGCTGCGCCGCCGACGCCGAGCCGCCACGGAATTTTTTCTCCGCTGTTACCAAACCACCGCATGGCATGGTCAATGTCATTGCGGAAATAAAAAAAGCTTCGCCTTCCGCGGGGCTGATCCGGGCGGATTTTGATCCAGTAGCTATTGCCCACACTTACTACGCCGCTGGAGCCGATGCCCTTAGTGTGCTCACGGACGAACAGTATTTCAGTGGCCACCTGGATTATATTCAGCAGGTGCGCCGGGCGGTGCCCCTTCCGATTTTGCGGAAGGACTTTATCATCGATCCCTGGCAGGTATGGCAATCGCGCGCCGCGGGAGCTGACGCCATTTTGCTTATTGCCGAGGCGCTCACCGATTCGGTACTAATCGATCTGCTGATTCTGGCGGCAGAACTGAAATTAACCGCCCTGGTGGAAGTGCACGAAATAGATTCCTTGCTGCGCGTGCGATCCATGCTGGGATTCCCAATGCGCAGCTACAGCCTGCTAGGCATCAACAATCGGGATCTAACCTCTTTCAAGGTGGACTTTTCCACGTCTCTACGTTTGGCCGAATTTGCGGAAGACAAGACCATTCTTGTGGCCGAGAGCGGCATTCGTGAAAAATCGGATGTGCAGCGTCTGGCTGCCGCTGGAATACGCACTGTCCTCATTGGCGAAACATTGATGAAAAGCGACGATGTGGCCCAAACCATGGCTAACTTGAAGGGTATCTTCCGCCAGGCTTAACGTTGCGTTCCCCAGCCGGAGCAGATCAGTCCTCTTTCATGGTGCAGACAGAGTTTCGAGACCGCCAACGACTGGGCAACCCTGAGATATGAGTGACCAAAACCTGATCCGCCGCCATTGCGAAAGATGAAACGGCCAGCTTTGGTGTCGCCATTACGGGCAGCCACCCGCCCGCACACAACGCTGATCGGACCAGGGTGCAGGATGAGCTACTTCCAGCCCGTCATGGCAGACGGTCCGTGCGGCAGTCGAGTTGGTATCTTCCGGATCTTCCGCAATGCAAATGCGCACCTGGCCGCCGCCAATTTCCAGATAGGTCGAAGGAAGTTCGGTCCAACAGCCGCTGTTGAAATACGCGATTGGCCCCGTCACCGCCGCCGCATGATGGGTATGGCCGCAGATGACCGCATGGCACCCCAATTTAGCAGCATAGGCCACCGATTTGGTCTGCACCTTATCCAGGCAGTGCAAAAACACCTTGGACCTGGCTTTGGCCAAACGAGCCACATAGTGCCGCCGGTCCACCCGCTGCAGCACGTTGTAAATCAAATCGCCCACCCATGTGAGCACCGGATGATGATCGATGAAGTCGTCAAAAATGTGGCCGTGCATAACCAATATCCGCCGCCCACCGCTATTCAATATGTATTCATCGAGCACCTGCACTCCCAACAGGTGTGAAATAATTTCCGCCGGCCCGTCGTGATTGCCGCAGGTCCAAACGACCTCAATCTTGTCCGAAAGATGCCGCAGCAGAGAAAGCACTTTCCAGTGCGTTTTTTTCAGGCGTCGAAAGTCGATGGAGTCAAACACATCACCGTTGATAATCAGGCGGCGCGTCGGCACCAAGCCTGTGCTGATTTTATCGAGAAGCCCTTCCAAAAGCCGACACAATCGTCGGACCTGGGAATTTTCGCACCCCAAATGGATGTCCGAGATGATAACTGCATCAAGTGTCTGATTATCCAGCGCTCCGTGAAAGCACTCTGTGCCATGGCCTTGGGTACTTTTGCCGGATGATCCTCTCTCCTTGCCATGCGATGAGGCGATACTCACAGGAATCCGTGGCGCTAATATCCGCAAGCCCGGTTCGCCAGTCACGTTCAAATGTCTTAACCTGTTACCCACATCGCCGAGTATAGTCTGCGCATATTTGCAACCAGTAAGAGTAATATAAGCGTTTTAGAAAGATTGCAGCGAGCAGCTTTTGGATGGACCAGGCGTTATAAAGCACCGGCCTATGAAGGTATTAGCAACCTATCGCGCGGTTTAGCGGTTCCTGCCAACCCGTGACGTGATTAGTTCCAATGTGCGAAAATCAGCCGGGTTGTGGTAGCGGGCCTATCCCCGGACCGGTGGTGTTCGGATCGGCACTGCCCCGCACTTCCGGCCCGCGCCGTAACTGTTCCGCCGCCAGCAGATCTCCTACCGTGGGTTTGGACAGGGCCTGTCCGGCCATAATTCGTTTAACATCTTCGGCATCAAGACTTTCATATTTCAACAAAGCATCTTTCAGGTTCGTCAACTCCGTCTTCTTTTCAATAAGCATCTGGGTCGCTTCCTGATGCGCTGTTTTAATGAGTCGCTGCACCTCCGAATCGATGAGTTCCGCGGTCTTTTCGCTGTATTCACGGGTCCGCGGCATCCAGCCCTGCTCTTCATCCTGACTGAAACGAATCGGTCCCAAGGCCTCGCTCATGCCGTAGGAACACACCATTTCCCGGGCAATTGCCGTGGCTTGGCGAATATCCATTCCCGCACCTGAATCGACTTCATTGAGATACAACTCTTCAGCTACGCGCCCACCAAACAAAATGCGCAATTGGGCCAGCAAATGCTTCTGGCTTAGATAATACCGATCCTTTTCAGGCAGTGAAAATGTGGCACCACCGAACGGACCACGGGGTATAATTGTCACCTTATGTAGCGGATCGGCCTGTGGAGAGAAGAACTGTATTACGGCATGACCAGCCTCGTGCCAAGCCGTAAGAATACGATCATCTTCATCCATCGCCCGGCTCTTGCGGGCCTTCCCAAAGCGAATTTTATCCCGGGCCTCTTCCAGATCGCCCATCTCCACAGCCTCTTTATTCGCCATGGTTGCGATCAATGCCGCTTCATTAATCACCGCAGCCAGATCCGCACCGCTGAACATTGGGGTCTGCCGGGCCAGCTTGAGCATATCCACATCCGCCGCCAATTTCACCTTCTTGGCGTGGACCTTAAGAATCTCGTAGCGGCCCTTGATATCCGGCAGTGGCACGGTCACCTGACGGTCAAAACGACCGGGCCGGGTTAATGCCGGGTCCAGCACATCTGAACGATTGGTCGCGGCGATGACTATCACCTGATCGTTGGTGTCAAAGCCATCCATCTCCACCAAAATAGCGTTTAGAGTTTGTTCACGCTCATCATGGCCGCCGCTACTAAAGCCATTGCCCCGCCGCCGCCCCACGGCATCAATTTCATCAAGAAATACAATACATGGCGAGCTTTCTTTGGCGGTCTTAAAAAGATCGCGTACCCGCGACGCCCCCACCCCCACAAACATCTCCACAAAGTCGGAACCGCTGATGGAGAAAAACGGCACATCCGCTTCGCCGGCAATAGCCTTGGCTAAAAGGGTTTTACCCACGCCCGGCGATCCAATCAGCAAAACACCACGCGGAATGCGCCCGCCAAGTTTTTGAAAGCGTTTCGGATTGCGCAAAAACTCCACAATTTCCGTTAGCTCTTCCTTGGCTTCATCAATGCCCGCCACATCGTTAAAGGTTACGTTGGTATGCTCTTTCGATAATAAGCGATGCCGCGACCGGCCAAAATTGCCCAACATGCCAATGCCGCCTCCGGCCGATCGCATGTGCCGGAAAAAAAGAAAATAAATAATAACGCCCACTAAAATCAGCGGACCGTAATCGATGAAAATAGTCCAGAACAAATGGTTGGAAGGCGGAGAACTGTACTTCATCACTCCGTGACTAGCAAAGTCCTCTACCAGCTGATGCCAGCCGGCACCGTCTACCGTCGATTTAGGCCGATACGTTACCATGTGCAGTGGACTGTTGGCCGGTTCACCAGGGAGCCTCGTTTTAAGCTTGAAGCTGATGCGCCCACTGCCATGCACAGCCACTTGCTCGATATTATTCTGCTTAAGCTCCTGACGAAATTTGCTGTACGCAACAGTGGTTGGTCCACCCGGCGGATGCAACACAAGCAACACCAGCACCCCCACCGCAAGGATCACCAGCCAGGTGAGCATACTGCGGCTGAAGCGAAGGTTATTGTTGGGATCGCGCCCCGGCCGTTTGGAGCCTGGGTCATTATCGCCATCCTGCGGGTTATCTTTCTGATCTGCCATCGAAATCCTCGGATCCTGTCTTAATAGCATCGGCGGAAATCACACTTTAACCGCCAACTTGTGCATTATAGGCCCAAACCGGCCGCAAATGAAACCCAACGCGGTGCTCCGGCGATATCCCCCCATCCGTCTTTCATAATCCGACCGCTGGAATGGTCATTACGCGGCGGAGGAATATCACCACGGTGACTGCATTTCATCCACAATGGAGCGGGCCAGACTATTGATGGCGGCGTTTTCCGTATCCGCAAGCCTCTGGCCAATCTGCGGCACCGTGGTGCCGGATCGGGCAAAATTCACCCGGCGCACCAATACCTTTCCGGTTCGCGCATCTTTCCACGTGAAATTCACCACAATCGTAACTTGGGTTTCCTGCGGCAGGTTATTTTGCAATCGGTTGGTCAGCACATTTTCCTGCACCGAAACAATCTTTCCGGTCAAAATGGAATCCGCATGTGCTTCACTGCTTATTTTATACGGCGTACGCGCCTCAATGT
>JABEVA010000321.1 GCA_013044065.1 Phycisphaerae bacterium | reverse complement strand
CAACCACCGCAATGCGTTGCGGGTGCTCAATAGTCATGCCTTTTACCAATCCCGATAAAAACGGGCACCCCCGGCCCGTGCGCAACTAACGGCGGTTGGGCGGAATTCGAGATTTCAGGATTTGGGAACCATGCGGAGCGTAGTAAACTTTACTGCCAAGACAGCGGCCTGGCGCAATCAAGGGGGCATAAAAAAAGCACCGCATTTGCGATGCGGCGCTCCGTGGCGACTTGGTGAGTTCCGATATAGCCTTGAGGAATACCTGCGACGATCAGGTGCCCATGTCATGGCTGGAGAGATACTTTTTCTGCAAACCCGTGAGCTTGTCAATATGGATGCCCATGGATTGAAGCTTCAACGCCGCCACCCATTCATCCACGCTCTTGGGCACTTCGTGGACCTTGTTGGACAGCTTGGCGCGGTTCTTAATCGACCATTCCGTGGCCAGGGCCTGCACGGCAAAACTCATATCCATCACGGAGGCCGGATGCCCATGGGCGGCGGCGAGATTAATCAAGCGGCCTTCACCGAGCACTAAAATACGCCGGCCATTTTTCAACGTGTATTCATCGACAAATTCACGCACGCCACGGCGAACTTTTTTGGCACCTTTTTCCAGAGCTTCTAAATCCAGCTCCACATTAAAGTGGCCGGAGTTGCAGACCACCGCGTTATCCTTCATTTGCCGGAAGTGTTCGATGCGGATGACAGCAATATTGCCGGTGACGGTAATAAACAGGTCGCCGACTTTTGCCGCTTCGCTCATGGGCATAACCCAGAAACCGTCCATAGTGGCTTCAATAGCCCGGATCGGATCAATTTCCGTGACAATGGTATTGGCACCCAGGCCGCGCACGCGTGACGCCACGCCCTTGCCGCACCAGCCGTAACCGCAGACCACCACTTTTTTACCGGCCACAAGATGATCGGTAGCGCGAATCACACCATCAATGGTGGATTGACCGGTGCCATAACGGTTATCAAAAAAGTGTTTGCATTGAGCGTCATTTACGGCCACAACGGGAAATTTGAGAATGCCGGCTTTTTCCATTGCCCGCAGCCGGATGACACCGGTGGTGGTCTCTTCCATGGAGGCCGCCACGCCGCCGGCCAATTCCATACGCGAAGAATGCAGCAGGCTTACCAAGTCGGCGCCATCGTCCATGGTGATGTTGGGCTTGATGTCCAACGCCGTGTTCATGTGCCGATAGTACGTTTCGCGATCTTCACCCTTAATGGCATAGACCGAGATGCCGAAATCTTTTACCAGAGAAGCGGCATTATCATCCTGTGTGGACAATGGGTTGCTGGCGCAAAGGGCCAGTTTAGCACCGCCGGCCTGCAGCGTGCGGGCCAGATTGGCGGTTTCCGTGGTAACGTGCAGACATGCGGCCATGCGATACCCGGCCAGGGGCTTTTCCCTGGCAAAGCGCTCGCGCACCATGGCAAGAACGGGCATATCTTTATCCGCCCATTCAATGCGTTTTTTGCCCTCTGCCGCCAGCGACAAATCCTTGACATCGTGTTTTACCGTCATGAAAAAACTCCTAAAAATACGGGCGACATTTAACGCCCTGGTTCAATGAGCGGGCGCGTTGCCCGCATTACAAACAAATCCGGTACGGCGGTACGATCCTGCCGCGATCGGGCTTTACGCGCTGTCAGCGTGTGCCGGCGTATATTTACAAATCCCGCTCGCGACAACATTTCCGTCATTTGGCCCGGCGCAAAACCCATCCACCGATGGCCCATTTTTTCTTTGAACATTTCCACGTCATGCGGCATCAAATCCACAATCAGCAGAAAACCGCCGGGCTTAAGCACCCGGAAAATATCACCTAATGCTCCCGTCACATCCTCCAAATGATGCAACACCAGACTCACCAGTGCCATATCCAGTGCCTGTACTTCCGGAGGCAGCGCTTCCAGCCGGCCCGGCAAGAGCGTTACATTTTTCATCTCCAGGGTTTTGATGCGACTTTTAGCCGCTCGCAACATCGCCGCGGATGGCTCCACGGCAATGACCTGCCGCACATGCGGTGCCAATAACGCCGCCATCGTACCGGTGCCGGCTCCCAAATCACCCACCAGCCAATTGGGGTCCAGTGCCGCCAGCATGGCCTCCAGATGAAAACTCTCGCCAAACCATTGGGTGCGGATGGTATCCCATTCGGGAGCGCTGGCATTGAAAAAATCCGGATTCTGCCGTTGTTGCAGAACTCTTAACAACCGTTGTTCATCCGCGTGCACCTGTTCATCCTGCGAGAGATAATCCCGCGCCAGCGCCCGCAACTGTCGAATCGGCGACGGCCCGGTCAGCGGCGCCAGCCGATAAAGCATGGACGTGCCATCCCGCCGGCCATCGACCGCCCCCGCTTCCACGAGGGTCTTGATATGACGGCTGACAGTGGATTGCGGCAACTTCAGCGCTTCGGCCAACTCCCCCACCCGCAGGCCCGGTCCCGCCGCGTGTTCCAGCAGCCGAATCATGCGGCAGCGCATTGGATCCGCCAGCGTGCGTAATGTCTCCACCCACCGCCGCACCGTCGCCGGCT
>JABEVA010000320.1 GCA_013044065.1 Phycisphaerae bacterium | reverse complement strand
GTGATTTTGAGTTTGCCCAGGCCTGGGGTGTAGCTGATTTGGCCGACACGCACATGGGGTCGATCCCAGAGGCGAATGGTCTGGTTTTTTTTACCGGCACGGACCAGGGCGACCAGGTGTTTTTTCAGCAGCAGCATAACCTCAGGATAACCGGAGGTGGCGGGATCGGTAAAGCGGCTGGCTTAATTCCTGCCGACGATGGAAAATTCCACCGGAGTCCGTTAAACTGTTAGGTATGCACATAAAGCACCTCGACATCGAAAACTTCCGCGCTATCAGCAGTCGTGCATTTGACTTTACTGATGGCTCGGGCAGGGTTCGGCCCCTTACGGTCCTGGCGGCACCAAACGGCGCGGGAAAAACTTCGGTTCTTTATGCCATTGTCCAAACGCTACGGGGAGCGATGGGGGCGCGGGTTACAGACGTGCCTGATCCGAGCGAAGATGACCTGCACCGGGCAGAGCCAACCGGTCGTCGGCCGGTTTTCGCGCGGGTGGCGATGGATATTCTTTTTGATGTCTATGAACTTGAAGCAATAAAACGGATTTTCCGTGATACCGCGGATTTGCGCAAGGCGGAAGGCAAGAATCCAATTGTTCCGCCCGACCTTGAGAAAAACCAGATAATGGTCCGTTGGCAATATCCGCCACCGCTCCGCTGGGATGGCACGTTGGAACTTCCTACCCATCTCAGCGCTGATCCCAATGGTGGCGTCGTTTGGCTGGCTGGCGCACGGTACGCCTGGCGTGGATGGAAGCAGCGATCCTTGAAAGATATGAGGGATGTCTACCGGATTGGTATGTTGCGGTTTTTTGCGCAGAACAGAGATAGCCGGTGGGGCATAGAGGTCGACCATGGCGGCGAACCGGCTGAACCATCCGGCATGCAGGAGCCGACTATCGTAGAGGCTCTTCGTCGGCTGGGTGAGTACGCGCATGGGCAGGGTGCCCAACAGGAAGACGACCGCAAGGCTTGGGAGGCCACGCTACAGAAACGTTTTGCGTTGATTTGCGCGCCGAAAGAATACAAGGGCTACTGGCTTGATCATCCGCGCTATGGCGAAACCCCTCTTTTAGCCGAGGCCGGGCGAGAGTACCCATTTCGCAGCGCGGCCAGTGGCGAACACGTGATACTCCACTATCTGACACAGTTTACGTTTCCGCGCCCGGTTAATAACAGCTTGATCCTCATTGACGAGCCGGAATTGCACCTGCATCCACGCTGGGTGCGACAACTTTACGACGCCCTGCCGCTAATGGGAGACAACAATCAGTTCATTCTCACCACCCATAGCCCGGAGCTTCGGCAATTGGCGGCGGAAGACAACTCACTTATAGACATGGGCGCGCTTGAGGACCAAGTCGCTCATGTCTAACGATCCGATTTACAAGAACAGCGGCAACTACCGCGGTTCGGCCCCCATTGCTCTGCTCTGTGAGGGCGATGTAATCGGTTATGAGGCGCAACTGCTCTCCCGTTGGTGCCGGAGCCAGGCCGGAGGAACACTTCACGTAGACGTTTGGGCCTGCGGCACGGGCCACGGCATGAGGGCCATCGCCGACGCTTACGGTCGCGAGGTTAAAGTTGTCGGACTTGAGGATCGCGACTTCCGCGACGATGCACAGGCCAAAGAAGATTGTATAGATCGGTTTAACGACTTGGATGGTCGTGGAGTGGCAATACGCGGGTGGTTCGCCTGGCGGCGCAATGAGGTGGAAAACTATTTCCTTGACGATGAGGTTCTCATTCCAGTGATGACCGGTTGGTTTGACTGCACGGAAGGCGACGTGCGGGCGGCGACGCAGGCCGCGCTGCAATCCTTGGCGGTTTTCCAAGCGGTGCAAGCCATCGTGTACGCCATTCGCCGAAAGTGGAACCAGACCGATCCCGCAACCGCCGCGCCGGGGTCGCCGTCCCTTTGGGTTGGTGGTCGCCCGAAATGGACTCCAGATGGGCTTTCGGAAGTCGACTCGAGCGAGATCAGGAACAAGCTGGCTGCAGCCCACAGTTCATGGCTGCAGCGATTCGCTGGCGGCGGAAAGATCACACTGGCGAAAAGCGACGAAGTCCTGACACGCTTCGATGAACAGTTGCAAAAATGGTCCGGTCTACAGAATCAGGACGTGGAATGGCGCAAAAATTGGGCTGGCAAAGAGGTGTTGAAGCTGGTTCGCCAACATTTAGCGGCGCACTTCGGTACGAACTACGGAGGGCGGCTTCTCGGGATAATTCAGCGGCAAGGATTGAAGCCGGGGGACAGCATTCCCTGGCACGCGCTGAAAAACCGGGCGGCCCAAGACGAGATTGACCGGGAGCTTGAGCATGAAATCCAACCGCACTTGGTTCGCAAATTGCTTGATGTGGCCCAAGCCAAACCGCAATGCCCGATCCGGACGGACCTGGACGAGATAATTCAAGCCATGAAATTGTAGTCTCGAAGGCGGACGAGTCCTTTTAGGCGGTGGATTGCCGCTAAAGCGGTCTTTACCAATCCAGCGGCTTGAGCCAGGCATGCTTGAACGTAGCGATCGGTTCATCCAGAAGCGCCGGACCGGCGGTGGAACGAATTTTCAATCGCGGCGCTTCGGTCAAGGTCCCCAGGATACCAAATGCATGGGGACGCAGGGCCTTGATCGCCGCATCCAGATGCTCTGGTTTTATCTCCAGCAGGTAGCGTGTGGCGGATTCGGAAAATAAAATAGCGTCATCTGTCAGCCCATCATCGCGCGGCACGCCCGCCAGATCCACCTGTGCCCCCAGCCCGCCGGCAAAAAGCATCTCCGCCATGGCCACGGCCAAGCCGCCCTCCGAAAGGTCGTGGGCACTGCGCACCAGCCCCTGGCGGATCAGTTTGGCCAGAGCCTGATGCAGGGCCGGAGCCACGGTTAAATCGACGCGCGGCACGCACGCTCCGGTATGGCCGTGAATATGCCAGTACATCGAGCCGCCCAATTCGCGGTGTGTTCGGCCCAGCAAAATCAGCAGATTTCCGGGTTCTTTGGCATCCATGGTCAAAGCCCGGTCCACAAATGGGAGTACGCTTACCGCGCTGATCAAGAGTGTATAGGGGATACAGATGCGCTCCCCGCGGTCGGTGATAAATTCGTTGGACAGTGAATCTTTGCCGGAAATAAACGGTGTGCCGAAGGCCTTGGCTCCGTCGTAACAGGCCTGACAGGCGCGCACCAAGGCCCCCAGGTGCATGGGATCGGTGCATTTGGGCCAGCAGAAATTATCCAGAAGCGCGGTGTGGGCGGGATCGCCGCCCACGCAGACGATATTGCGGATGGCTTCATCCATGCTGTTTAAGGTCATCTGATACGGATCGATTTGGCCGAAGCTCATCTGACAACCCACCGCCAGCGCGACCCCGCACGGACTATCCGGCAGCGGCTGAAGCACCGCCGCGTCGCCGGGGCCATCGCCGCCAGGTCCCACCAGGGGTTTGATGATGGTGGCACCCTGGACTTCATGATCGTATTGGCGAATGATCCAGTGCTTGCTGGCAATGGTGGGATGGGAAAACAGGCGCACCATGGTGGCCACGTAGTCCCGCGGTGCGGCCAGGGCGGGGTCGTGGAGCAGGGGCTGCTGCCAGCAGGCCTTACGCACGGGCGTGGGCAGGCCATCATGAATGAACTTCATATCCAGTAGGCCGACCGAATTGCCCTGGTAGTAAAGCGAGAGTTTGCCGGTACCGTCAAATTCACCAATATCGGTGGCCTGAACATCTTCCGCGGCGGCCAAAGCCAGTAGCACAGGTACGTGCCGCGGCGGTACCGCCAGCACCATGCGCTCCTGGGCTTCGCTGATCCAGATTTCCGCGTAAGAAAGACCCTGATATTTGAGCGGCACTCGTTCCAGATGTACGGTGGCACCGGTATGCTGACCCATTTCGCCCACAGCGCTGGAAAGGCCACCGGCTCCACAGTCGGTGATGGCACCGAACAAGGGACCTTCGGGATAGTCGCGGGCTTGCAAAATCACATCCAGCACTTTTTTTTCCGTGATGGCGTTGCCGATCTGCACCGCATGGCTGAATTCGTCGGCGTGGGTATTGGTCAGCACATCGCTGGAAAAAGTGGCACCATGAATACCGTCGCGCCCCGTCCGGCCGCCGATGACGATAATATGGTCACCGGGCTGGGCGGTGCCTTTGGCGGCAAACCTTTGCGGCATCAGCCCCAGGGTGCCACAAAATACCAGCGGATTGCCAATGTAACGCTGATCGAAAAATACGGCTCCGTTGACGGTGGGAATGCCCATCCGATTGCCGTAATCGCGCACGCCGGCCACCACGCGCTGGGCGGTACGGCGGGGGTGAATTACGCCGTGCGGCACCTCCCGCGGCGGTGTGGTGGGATGGGCAAAACAGAAAATATCGGTGCAGGCAATGGGTTTGGCTCCCAAACCGGTGCCAATGACATCGCGGATGCACCCGCCGATGCCGGTGGCAGCCCCGCCATAAGGCTCGATGGCGGACGGGCGGTTGTGGGTTTCCACTTTCATGCACAACGCGAAATCCTCATCCAAGGCAATAACCCCGGCGTTGTCCTTGAACACGCTAAGTGTCCAGGGCAAATTCAGTTCGCTGGTAGCCCGAAAAATGGTGGATTTCACCAGATTGTCAAAAACAGTTTTTTCCGCTCCACCGGTGTGATGGTCGTGCCCGTTGTGGACCGCATCGGGTGCGGGGTGATGGATAAATTCCACCCGACTTTTGAGCGTTTTATGAACGCAGTGTTCGCTCCAGCTTTGGGCGATGGTTTCCAATTCCACATCGGTGGGCTGGCGGCCCAGGGATACAAAATAATCGCGGATGGCCTGCATTTCGGCCAGATCCAAAAATAGATGGCCACGGCGTGAGAGGCTTAAGAGTTCCGGATCGGTAAGACCCTGCACGGGTACTTCCAACCTGGAAAACTGATAGGGTCGGGCGCTGGGAAATTCCGCCGGGAAAAACGGCCTCAGATGGATCTGTTCTATGCTGTCGTTGGCCAATACCGAAAGGGCAATTTGGTTGAGCGATTCGTCCCCCGGCGGCGGAGCGAGCGTGTAACGTCTTCCGGTGAGCACCTGCACAGGCGGGCTTTCGCCGGCGTTGGTGCGCGGCAGGCCCAGCATATCCGCAATGGCCATTTCCGCACTGGCGGCCACAGGATCCATCACTCCGGGCTTAAGATGCACTTCCACGCCTGCGCCCGGCGAATGGACGCCGATGCCGATGACCGGCGTTTCCGTTACCGGATCAGCAAATAAATGGTGCGCCAGGCGTTCCAAGTTGGCCGGCGTCAATACCGCCTCATCCCCCGCGAGCAGATAGACGCGGGCGGTATGCACGCTGGTAATGGCCGGATTTTGGCCATTGGTATCCGTGGTATGAGCGGCACGCTGAAGTTGCTGAATTTCCGCCAGGATGGCCGCACCAGCGGGATCACTAGAAAGGTCTTTGGGATGCACTTCGATACGAAAAACAGGCATGGATCTCCTTTGGGAACAATGTGAGGTTCCACAGGCGGACGCCACGGTTGGCCGCCGCATCGGTTGCGCGCATATTATGCGCGAGATTGGCAATTTTCGCATGGGACGGGGATCAATCCGCACCCCGACGGGCGGGTTTTCGGCGGCCAGATTGACCGGCGGCGGCAATATCTGCAAAAATAAGGCCGGGAGCCTGGGATGTGGTCGCTACCCGATATTGAGGCGCAGTGGAGGCCTTTCACGTCGCCTGATCCCGCAGCGCGGGACGTGGCTGATGAACCGGCATGGGTGGCGACGGACCTGCGCGCGCATCCGGGGCAGGTGGCCTTCGGGCCCGAGGAGTTGGCCACGGGGATTCTTGAAGCGCAAGCCAAGGCTCGCACCGGAGAAATCAAAAGGCTCATCACCCACCACCGTAATTTCGCGCTGGGCCAGCGCCAAGCGTTTATAGCCGCCTATGGAGCCCATCTGCTGCACCGCTTCCCGCACAAATGGGCACCGCCGACGTCGTCGGCCCGGCACTGAAACGGCCGGTAAAAAGTCGGATGGAGGGTGCAAAAAAAGCGGGGCGCTGCTTAACAGCGGCCCCGCCTGAGGTTTGCATGGATTAACGGAAAACAGGAAATCGAATCTGCCAGTGGTTACTGGAGTTCGACGGTTGCGCCTTCGGCTTCCAGCTCTTTCTTGAGCTTGTCGGCCTCGGCCTTTTCTACACCGGTCTTAATGGTCTTGGGAGCGGCCTCCACCAGGTCCTTGGCTTCCTTAAGCCCCAGGCTGGTGGCGGTACGCACGACCTTGATGACCTGAATTTTCTTTTCGCCGGCGGCCTTGAGAATCACATCAAATGTGGTTTTCTCGGTGGTCGCCGGATCGTTAAAAAAAAAAACGGCTCCGGCGGCGGGTGCGGCCATCATCACACCACCGGCGGCGGCTTCAATGCCGTGCTTTTCTTTGAGGTACTCGCTAAGCGCACGGGCTTGCAGCAGCGAGAGGGCGACGATTTTGTCGCCAAGTTCAACGATTTCAGCAGCGAATTCTGCCATGGTAAAAACCTTTCCTTATCTGCTCGCGGCCATCAGCCAAGGCAACACGCCCCGTTTTAACTGCTCCAGGCAGGCTCATGACCAGCGAAAAACAAATCGCAACGTTAAAATTCGGTCCGCCAATTAAGCCGCGGCCGGGGCTTCCTTTTCCTTTTTCTCCGCCACCGCTTTGATCTGGCCGGCGATATTCCGGCCCGGTCCCGCAAGCTGTCCCGCCAGCGTCCGGCCGGGTCCGGTGATCTGGCTGGTGATCAGGCCCAGAAGTTGGCGACGGTTGGGCATCTTGGCCAGAGCCTCGGTGGACTTTTTATCCAGCAATTTTCCTTCCACCACCGAACCTTTGATAGTGAGCTTCTGGATATCCTTGGCTTGAGCGACTATTTCCTTGACCGTATCGACGATGGATTCGCCGCCGTAGATCAGGGCGTTGGTGCCGATCAGAAGATTGCTGGCCCCTTTCAGGCCGACATTGTCCAAGGCCTTGATTCCAACCGTATTGGGGATGACGGTCATGCGAACCTGTTTGGCCCGCAATTTACTGCGCAGATGGTTGGTGTCGGTGGCGCTGATGCCGGCATAATCGACGATGACCACACTATCTTGGCCGCGCAGACGCTTTTCTAATTCGGCGGTGATCAGGTTTTTGACACGTTTGCTCATGGTTTACCTCAAAGTAAGGCCCGCTACGGGCATGGTACCTTAGCCGATTCAGGCTCGTTGTTCCGTGGTTTCCTCAACATTCAGATGCGCCACATCCAGGGGCAGACCCGGGCTCATGGTGCTGTGCAACGTGACTTTGCGGACATATTGGCCTTTGGCTGTCGGGGGCTTGAGTCGGCGGATGGTGTTTAGAAACGCATGGACGTTAGCGGCCAGATCGGCGTCACTAAAGCTGACCTTGCCCACGGCCGCGTGCACATTGCCGCCGGCATCATTGCGAAACTCGACTTTGCCGGCGGTATATTCGCGGACCGCGGTGGCGACATCGGTGGTCACGGTTCCGGCCTTGGGGCTGGGCATTTTACCCTGCGGGCCAAGCACTTTACCCAACCGGCTGACCTTGGACATCAAATCTGGCGTGGCAATCGCCACATCGAATTCCATCCAGCCGTCGTTGACTTTCTTTATCAGTTCATCAGCACCGGCGTCAACGGCACCGGCGGCAGTGGCTGCGGCCACATTGTTGCCCTGCACAAAGGCGATAACGCGACGGGTTTTGCCGATGCCTTTGGGCAGGCTTACCGAGCCGCGAACCATTTGATCCGCCTGTTTGGGGTCGATGCCCAGATGCACGACAACATTCACCGTTTCATCGAATTTGGTTTTCTTGAACTGCTTTAAGATCGGCAAAGCCTGTTCAATGGTCACCGGCTGCTTCGGCAGCAGTTTGGCATTTTCTTTGTAGCGCTTTCCACGCGGCTTTTCGGCCATGATGCACTCCTGTATTCCGCCGGACCATTCCATGCCACCAGAGCAAGGCATCGTCCGGAAACGGTTTCTCTGCTTCAAGGATTCCACGGGAGTAGCAACAGGCTTGGGAATAAGATTCCCGCAGTACAGACCGCCGGAAAATTCCGACCACCGCACCGGAACGATTCAAGGTATTCCAGCGCGGGCCACAGACCCCACCAATGAGATTGGCGGGCATAGGCAGTCCATTTCGCCTGACGCAAGCCGCGTCCTTAAAGCTCCCACTATTCTGGTCCGTGGTCCGACCGCCTCTCGATAAGGCTTCACTTAGGATATGCGATGGCGGGTAACATGTCAAATCAAACCCGCCCCTCCGGATTTCAGGGT
>JABEVA010000319.1 GCA_013044065.1 Phycisphaerae bacterium | reverse complement strand
GTAATGCCCTGGACGCCGCCGAGCGCGAGATGCTCGCGCAAGTGGCCCGACGCCAGAACGTTTCCCAGGAACAACTGCACCGCTTGCTGGAGGCCGCCCACAATGGCCAATTGCAGACACGCGAGCCGGCCTCCGGTGAAGAGGTGCGGCTATGGCTGGGCGACCTCATTCGGGCGGCGCTATCCAACGGCCCGCTGACGCCATCGGAACTTAGCCTGTTTAACACCGTTGGAGCCAAATACTCTCTGGGTGCCTACGACGTGCGAACCATCATCAAACAACAGCAGAGTGCTCTTTACTCCGACGCCGTCGCGGCGCTCCGCCAACAGAAGGCCAATCGTGCCAACGGCGCAACGCCATCGGCTGGAGCGTAGGAGCCAATCGTCGGCTAAGGGAAAATGTACGCCCATGACGGTGCAGACCAAGTCCGGCCTCATGCACCCGCTACGAGACAAAAATTCCGGCCTTATGCAACCTATTGGTGATTTCAGCAATATTTAACGATCCGGAAAGTTCCACCAGATGACCGGATAAAATTCTTGGCCGTGGTTCTGTGTGCGCATAAAGTGAGGCCACACGGTCGGCCGTGACCGCATCCGGACACGTAACCAACACACAATGATGCGCCTGTACCCGGCGTACTCCGCCAAACCATCCACGAATTTCATGCAGGACGTTGGCGGGCAGCGGCTTGCTGGAGGCATTGGCGAGGGTTTCCACCACACGTTCGACCGTCCAGCCGGCGCTGGCGGCGCGGATAATCGACTTTTTTGTTATCTTCAACAGGTTACCCACGGCCCCTTTTCCGCTGCGTTCACAAAACTGTCCGCATAACACGTGCGCCGTCGGCGAGGCGGCCACAAATACTACCTCGAAATTCGGCTGCACCAGCAAGGGCTTTTCCGGTACGGCCTGCGTCTGGTCATAGACAAACTCCGCGGTCAACCCCAGCAGGTAACGCCCAATCGCATTAACCTGAAAATGAACCGGTGCGTTGGCGTCGCGGTCGTGTCCAAATGTCACCCCGCCCATTCCAGCGACACGATGAAATAAGGCTACGGCCAAGCCATAAATCCAGAGGTCTTCCCACCGTTCCGGTTGCGATGCCGGCGTACCAATCTCGCCAAAACTATAGCATAGCGCCTTCCATATGCCCCTATTCCCAGCTTCGGCGATATACGGATTATCTTTCGTCCCGTGGTACCAGAGGAACCGCTCCGTGGGAATGTAGCTTTCGGCCGGATATTGGGCCACCGCCTGAGCGATAAGCGGTCGCAAGTCGCGTAACGGCGATTTTTGCTCCTTTGACAGTTGCAGTCCACCAAATGGATTGCTGAACGGATGGGCTGGAGCGAAAGGCTCTTTGACCTGGCTGGCAATCATCGCATCGGAGAGTTGCCGCACCCGGTGGCACGGGGAAAGGCTCAGAAATGTCTGACCGTCAACCGTTGGCTTAAGCTCCCGCCATGAGCCATCGCGGTCATGGCCCAGGAATTTTGAGCGCAAGGCCAGCCCCACGGCAAAGTCCGTGCGCGCAAGGCTGGTGGGCAGATACGCCAGGCTATCGGCGCGGTGCGACTGCGCATTTAATAACCATTCCGGCAGCGGCATGATGGCGGATGCCACCTCGGCAATATCTTGGGTATAAAGACCTCCATCGGTTTTCATCCGCAGCGGTTTGAAGGCGGCCTGGGTCAACACCACCACGATATCTTCCACAATCCATGGCCAACGGAAGGTCTCCTCCTTGGCCTCCACCGGCACGGGCCGCACGACCGGCGGGCGTCGCAACGACCGGTGCGCGGTTGGTTCAATCATCACCAGCAAGTCCCGGGTTTCGGGGTCCAGAAACGGGATCAGCAACAGATGCTCCACCGCCAATCCAAGCAACCGATAAAACGTCTCGCGTCCGCCAAAATCCGTGCTGTTGGCCGCTTGCTCCACCTGGAGTGGATGACTCTGTTCCAAGCAGGTTTTAACCAGTTTCTGCACCATGCCAAAAACAGCCTGCTCTTCCATGGGAGAATGTAACGGGCCTTGAAGATGCATTTGTTTCATCCAGGTGGCTTTGTCCGGCGCAGCGAGAAAACCACTTACCCAGGCACGGGAGCGCACGCTCAACTCAACACGTTGATGCAACTGATTGTTCCTGCCCTTTATGACCAGTTGGTCGCGTTGTTCGAAGGTAAAAATTTCCGCTAACAGCAGGCCAATGCCCGCGTCGTCCGAAAAGCGACCAGATCTCTCCAGGACCCTCAAAATTTCCCAGACCAGCCCACAGGCCTTGCCTCGCCGAATTTCCGATTTCTTCCAGTCCGCATCCAGCCACTTGCCGGCTACGAGCGCTTCCACCCCTGGTACCGTGCTGCGAGAAATTACGTTGATCGGATACGTCAGGCGCTCGATCAACGTCTCACGCGTGCCGCGGGGGGTCTGTTGCCACGCCGGCATCATCTTCCCCAGCAGAACAAACATCTCGTGCACCGGCATGCCGTCTCTGGTCGAGCCTATGGCCTGCCTACCAAGATTGTGCTCACCAGTCCTAAACCACACCATGTCGCTAATCCCTCAAATAGCCTCAAGCAGCGGACATTGTTTCCTGATTTGCCCATTCCGCCGCATGCACAATTCGGTACTCATAGCCCTGTTCACATAAAAATAGTTGCCGCTTCATGGCAAAGTCCTGCTCCAGACTATCCTGGGAGACCAGCGAATAAAAATGAGCCTGATTGGCTCCAGATTTCGGCCGTAAAATGCGCCCTAATCGCTGCGCTTCCTCCTGCCGGGAGCCAAAAGTTCCCGATATTTGAATCGCCACCGACGCCTCGGGCAAATCCAATGCGAAATTAGCCACCTTGGAAACCGCCAGCACCCCTACCTTACCGGCCTTAAAATCGGCGTAGGCCTGATCGCGCCGTCGTTGTGGCGTCGCCCCAGTTAGTACCGGCGCTCCAATCAACTTCGCCAGAGCCTCAATCTGCTCCACATACGTGCCGATGACCAGCGCCGGCTGGCCGAAATGACGTTTGAGAATCTCCAGCACCAGAGCGAATTTATCCGGATTTTCCGCCGCCACCCGAAACTTGTTACGGTGGTCCGTCAGGGCATAAGTCATCCGTAACGATTCCGGCATTTCCAGGCGAACTTCGGTGCATATTGCCGTGGCAATCCAGCCCTGGTGCTCCAGATCCTTCCAGGGCACATCCGCCTTTTTCGGGCCGATCAAAGCAAATACCTCGTCTTCCCGACCATCTTCCCGCACCAGAGTGGCCGTAAGGCCCAGGCGTCTGCGGGCCTGTAAATCCGCGGTAATTTGAAAAATCGGTGCGGGCAGTAAATGAACTTCATCGTAGATGATCAGGCCCCAATTGCGGCCATCGAAAACGGCCATATGCGGAAATCCGCCGGATTTGTTCTTCCGATGTGTAAGCACCTGGTAGGTGACCACCGTCACCGGACGAATTTCCTTGTTTTGGCCCGTATATTCCCCAATTTGATCCGGGGTGAGGGTGGTTTTGTCGAGCAACTCCGATATCCATTGGCGGACCGCCGTCACACTGGAGGTCAAAATCATCGTGGAGCATTGCAACTGAGCCATCGTCGCCATGCCCACAATGGTCTTGCCGGCACCGCAAGGTAACACAATCACTCCGGATCCACCACGGTCGCTGCCACCGGCATAAAACACCTCAGCAGCATCACGCTGATAATGCCGCAATTCAAAAGGCTTGCCGCCCAGACTTTCCGGTGTTCTCAAGCCAATTTTCAGTTTTTCTCCGCCCACATAACCCGCCAAGTCTTCCGCCGGATAACCAATTTTGACCAGGGCTTGTTTGATCTGCCCGCGGGCGGATAATGGCACAAGAAAAGTGGTGGGCGAAAGACGCCGGGACAGATATGGTTTTACCTGATCCTGCCGTGATATTTCCTCCGCAAGGATGGCATCGGCTACGGACAAAAGCATATCCGCCTCATGTCGCATGAGACGCAACTTTCCGTAGCGCCCGGCCAAATCCCGGACCTGTACCCGCACATGATCCGGCAGCCGATATTTGGCATAGGCCTCCAGCGACTCAATGATCCACTCCGGCGTGCAGCCCGCGGCACACGCATTCCACACAGACAGCGGCGTGATCCGGTAGGTGTGAATATGCTCCGGTGATTTGACCAGTTCCGCAAACCGCGCCAGCGCATCTCGTGCCGCCGCGTAGTGCGGACTGTACACTTCCACCAGCACAGTTAAGTCTCCCTGGACAATCAAAGGATTTTCAGC
This sequence comes from Phycisphaerae bacterium, assembly GCA_013044065.1. Classification (GTDB taxonomy): domain Bacteria; phylum Planctomycetota; class Phycisphaerae; order WQYP01; family WQYP01; genus JABEVA01. The sequence goes on along the minus strand of JABEVA010000319.1, from coordinate 274 downwards.
GGCAACCATCAGGACTCCTAGTCTGGGCGAAACCAACGTCATGGTACCGTATGGCTGCAAAATTGCACCCGACTTTTATCTGGCCTTTGGGTGTAGCCTTACATCGTGGCCAGCGCCCCCAAATTTATAATCTCCGTATTTACGGGGGGGGCGGGATCGCCAATGTCCTCGCCCTCCGTCGATACGCGGATGTCCTTGGCTCAACAATACCACGACCAAACCACGTCTGTGGGCTGGTCACTGCAAAGGAGTCCCGACAGATCACCTCAATGGC
>JABEVA010000318.1 GCA_013044065.1 Phycisphaerae bacterium | reverse complement strand
TCCATCGTCTCGGGAGAAAAATCAAAATGTCGCATCCGTGCGCTCCATCGTTAAACACCGCAGCCCAACCCGCTTCCCTACGGGTTACTTCACCATCCAGTATCACAGAACACCCCTGCGAGTTCCAGCCCCCCATTTTGTATCAGCCCTCAACAAATAGAGTATAGCTGGCACCTGTGCCTCGCTATCTTTCAAGGTACCCGCCAACGCCCGGCACCACGTTCCCCGCCGCCGCGATGTCGGCGGCGGAGAGCTATTTTATTGGCCTACACCGTTCGCCGTCGCTTCAAAAACAGCACGCCCAAGCCGCCCGCTGCCAGCAACCCCAGAGCCCCCGGTTCGGGCGTTGGCTCGTTGCTGACCGTGAAAATGGGATCAAAACTTGAGCCAGCGGTATCCATCGTCACTTGCAACTCGAACCCCAAGTCGTACAGAAACCCAACTCCATTCGGCTCGAATGTTCCGCTGATGCTGTCCAAGGAGCCAAGCCGTAGTGTCCGATTTTGGAAATAGGAAGCGGCTTGGCTGAATGTGGCATCCTGTAGGCCGCCGTTAAAAAGTATGCGCTGTGAACCATCCCCCATAATGAATGACACAGTTCCGCTGCCGGTGGCTGTCGCTCCGTCGAAATGGAGGATCAAATTGTCCAGGGCTGCGGAGGTAGCCGCGGAATTTTGCGGCACAAAATCCCATCCCACCATGGCGATGTACGTAGCCTGTTGCGCCCCGGCCGAGCTTACCGCAAGCGTCACGTTACCGAGGTTCCCAGTGGATAGCGGCTGGCTGGCGACATAAGCCACCGCGTTCATGCCGCTGGCCATCGACGGTTCCGCCCTCGCTATGCCGTCACTGGCGAAGGCCTCGGTTCGGAATGCCGAACCGGTAAAAACTGATGTGGACGCCGTCGCCGAGACACCCGTGACGCCGAATTGCCCAGAACTGGCGCTGGCCACCACCTGTCCACTGGTACCGGAACCCGTGGCGTCGGCCAGCCCGGTTCCCCATGTGGGGCCAACCCCGCCGTTAGCTACGGATTGGACGTTAACTGCCCCTCCAGTGCTCACACCGCTGGCGGAGGCCGTCGCGCTACCCCCGTTGCCAGGGGTCGCCGTATTAGCCGCCGCAGGACTGCCGCCAGACCCGCCACCGGCGGACACCGTCACGTTGACGGCACCGGCACCGGTCGCGGTACCCACTGCTTTGGCGTTGCCGCCGTTTCCGCCTGACCGAATCACCGATCCGTTCGGAACGTTGTTGATTCCTAGGCATGGCGTTCCGCCGACACCAGCCGTCGCACTGGAATACAGAGTGACGGCACCAACGTCTCCCGGATTCTGGGCCGATGCGGTCGCGCTGGCCGAGCCACCATTTCCGCCATTGCCAAGGTTGTCGTCGACAAGGCCACCGACGCCGCCGGCTGCGGTCGCCGAGACCTCAACGGTCGTGTTAACACCAGATTCCGCTGCCATGGCCTGTCCGTATCCACCATCGCCGGCGATGCCCTGTGTACCGTACGTTTGGCCACCGTTACCACCGAAGCCAACCGACATGATCTTGAGAGTCGCGGGGGTTTGCGTAAGTGTGGTGGCACCAACCACGAGCGTACTTGACCCCGCGCCACCGACCCCGGCCGTGCCGACGGACGTGGCACCGCCCGCTCCACCGAGGGCCTGTTGCTGGAGGTTGAGCGTCCCGACGGTACTGCCGCTGACGGCATTCGACGCCAGTGTGGCGGCTGCGCCATTGCCGCCATTCCCTGCCGAGAAACCGTCTGACGGACCGTTTCCGCCCGCGCCCCCTTCAACCAGGGCATCGACATGAACGTAACCGCTGTCGGAAACGCCGGAAACAGACCCAACCGTGGCCAAACCTCCCGCTCCACCATTGCCGACGGCTCCCGGCTGGTACAACACGTTTCCGCCGTAACCGCCCTCGACTTTCATTTCAATGTACAGTGGAGCTCCGTTGGTGGTTTCGCCACTGGCTGATCCCGTGGCCGATCCTCCCATGCCAGCTGTCGTGGCTGTCGTGCCCCCTTGGATCGACCCCCCTCTTCCGCCTTCCACAGTATTATCGCTGGCCCCTGGCTCATTAACAAAGGGCTTCAATGTCAGGTAGGTGCCGCTGCCTATTCCGGTAAGCTTGCCGGAGAGCAGAATTTTGGCATTTCCACCCACACCGCCGTCGGCCCCGCCGCTGCCGTAACCGCCGGTCCCACCCGTTGCCGCCGCCCCTACGTTGGAGTAAGTCGTTGATGAGAGAACCGCGTTAGATGACGAAAACGCGTAGCCTCCGGTACCCCCGGAGCCGCTTGAGGCGGTTATTTCTCCTCCATTGCCGCCGACACTGCGGCTACCGAGAACCAACTGACCTTGTGGAAGAACGGCTTGGCCAGCGACCGGAAAAGAAAGGCTGCTGAACGCCGCGCCGCCGGCTCCGGGCGGAACGGTGCCGTCGCCCGATCCGCCGTTTCCTGCCTCCGCCATCTGAAAAAGTTTAAGGCTGTCCGTCGCCTCGCCAGTAGCCGCATTTGTGGCGGTTGCACCGCCGCCATTCTCACCAGTGGCACCGTTTGCGCCAGTCACAACCGGTGCGTAAACCGTTAAATATCCGCCCACGCTGGCGGTGCCCGTGGCCCCGCTTGTGGTCGCGGCGTTAGCCGTGGGTGCCACGATGTCGGCGAAGCTACGCCCTGGCAGACTTGCCGCCAAGCCAGCCGCAACGAGAGTCCCAAGAACATTGCGACGGGCCAACGTATGGGCTGGATCCGCCGCCAACACCGCCGCGCCCATACCATGAAACACCGAGCTTTTCTTGGCCTTTTTCGCACCCTTGGTAAGCATGACATTCTCCATTTTTAAAATGTGCTTACTATCTCACCGCGATTCGCTGTCCCGCCCTAAACCGCATGGCAAGCAGCCTCGCCTGAAACACCGTTTAACTCCTTGCAACAATAGCACGCGCACAAGTCCGTACACATTCCACTGGCCTATCAAAATCCACCAGCCAACGCCATGCCATCCCCAAAAAGGAACCAGTGCCACAAACCAAAACCAAATACAGTATACCACTTAAATCCCGCCTGTCACCCCCCTCAATCAAAAAAGCAATCAAGATTGCAAAACCCCGCCACATTTTCCGACAACCGCCCTATTCCAGCCAAAATCCACGTCGAGCAATTCACCCATGATCCCTATACGCAAGTCGCCCCGGCTGTGGATGAATGGCATTCCTCCGGCCAGTGGTCCGCCCAGAACTGGTCTGATGGACAGGTGTTATTGGAATTGGACCTGCATCCGTTTATCCAGCGCCCCGGTCAATATGAACTGCGCCTCGCCCCGGACGCCCCAGTTCCGGCTTTGCTGGTGGCCCACGCAACGCTGTATTTTGAAGGCCAGTCGGCCGCCCCCGGCATGTTGACCCCGCTGGCCAATCCGCATACGTTTAATATCAATCGCACGGCCCAGGTGGTGGAGCAATCCAGCAGCGTTTTGCAACTCCAGTTACATGATCGCTCCGGCACGCATCCCCCCGGCTCCATCTGGATTCGCCCCCGCTTTGCGGAATAACCGTGCCGTCCCGCGTATCACCCGCCGCGCGGGCCGCCAGTCCCCCCGACATCATCACACACCCGCAGTAACGCAACGCCAACGCCTGCCGCTGCCATCGCCAGAGAACCTACCAACGTCCGCAGCCGATCGGCATTAAGTCCCGCATCATTAGACGCTCCAAACCGGAATGGTAACCGTTCACGGCCTCTCGGCCGGTCAGCCCCACAATAAGCCAAAGCACAGGTAATTTTCCCCCCTGGGACGACGCAAGGGCAAATCCGGATATCAGCAACAACGCAGCGTCTTTGGATTTCTTCACCAAACCATCAGCAATCACCTCGCGGGAAAACCCACACCCTTGCTTCTTCCTTCAGGCCCGTGAACGACTACGGGCGGGAAAACCACCGGGGGCCGCAGTGCCAAGGCCACCGGCAGGACATTTGGCCGCATTTTTTCATCTGGCAGAAATAAAATGGTACACGGGCGAGATTCTAAGCCGCTATCAAGGGCCCGGCGGAAAATTTACTCGGTGGCTGAAAGATATTATTCGGACAGGCTCCGAGGGGGATTTAGGCCCGGCCACAAGTTCCGGCCAACCCGCCGAGGCTTTTTCCAAAATCTTCTGGCCTTGGCAAATACCCCCTGGCCATGGATAATCTTTTCCGCCTGGCTCAACCGCACACACGACAACGCAAGAGTTTCTTGGGCAATCGCGTCGCCGCTAAAAAGGAATTTTATGAACCAACCATCCGCACCCACTGCAACCCCACAGCAGCTTGAAAAAATTGCGATGCGCGCTGCCCAAATGATTCGCCCCGGCCAGCGCGTCGGTTTGGGCAGCGGACGAGCCGCCCACGCTTTTGTCCGCGCCTTGGGCCAAAGAATTCACGCCGAGTCCCTGAACATCGTCGGCATCCCGACATCGGAAGCCACCGCACAAGTTGCGCACAACAGCGGTGTACCGCTGGGAACACTCGAGCAGATCAACATTCTTGATCTGGCCGTGGATGGTGCCGACGAAGTAGACCCCAACCTGAATTTGCTTAAGGGCGGTGGCGGCGATCTACTGCGGGAAAAACTCATCGCCTCCATGGCGGCAAGAATCATCATCTTGGTCGGTCAGGAAAAATTGGTGCCGCGGCTGGGGGCGAAGTTTCCCGTCTTTTTGGAAGTGGTCGCCTTCGCCCTGCCCGTCATCAGCCGCAAACTTACCTCCATGGGTGCTACCGTCCAGACCCGCCGCCGACCCGACGGAAGCCTATTCTTAACCGACAACGGCAATCCCATCCTGCACGCCGTCTTCGGCCCCCCACCACATCACTTAAATGACCCTGAAGAATTGGACCTCCAACTGCATTATATTCCCGGTATCATCGAAACCGGTATTTTCCTGAACATGGCCCACGAGATTTTGGTGGCCAATCTTGACGGCAGCATCGAACACCGCCGGCGCATCCCATCATGACGCCGGTTGACCTTGGCCACCATGGCGCTAATTCTTTCTACTGCCAAAACCCTTGTTCGCCATGGGCAAACGCCCCCCCCCACAAAGCCCTTCACCCCCGCAGTCAGGCACGGGTGGCTGGCGTGATGAGAGTCCCGGCTCTACCACGCCGGATTTTCCAAACTGAATTGATAGTAATTCAACGATACCGGCGTACCACCCGCCAGTTTGATCATGGAATTGATTTGCCCACGGTGATACGTGCCATGATCCAGACAATGCAGGATCAACTCTCCCAGCGGCAGCGTAACGGAGTCCCTGCGGTTGTTACGATAGGCTAATGGCCCTTCCAAGGTCTGAGGTGTTTGGGCACGCAGGAACGTCGCCAACTCCTCATGCACCATAGGCCATCGCGTCAGCAGGCTCTCTCGGGTGGGATAATCCGGAACGTCTTGCAACCGGTAAATAGAACCTCCCCGCCACCGGGACAACCAGACCCACTGGGCAGCCATGGCATGTACCAACAACTTATGCAGCGATCCGGCGGAAAAGTCCCGGGCGGCGTAGTATGGCGTCTCGGCGATGACAGCGGCGGCACCCATCACCCGCCGGTCGCCCAGAGCATAAAATCCATCAACTGGGGAAGGAACCGATAATAAGAATTCGCGGATAACTCAGCCATCGTTTTCGTCCGGATTTTCAGGCTTTTCCGGCTTCTTGAAAAAACGCGAAATTAATCCGGGTACATCCACACGCGATGCCACTTCCACCACCGCGGTACGCACAACTGCGGACAAAAGCCCTCCAGCCGACCCACGCGGCGATACCTCCGGGTCAGCTTGGGAGCCTGGTGGGTCCGATGAGGTGCCAGGATTGGTCCTGCGTTCCTCGACCTTCCCGGATGCGTGGCCAAACGGCCCAGCCTTGCCTGCTCTCCACGCCGCCAGCCACGGCACTAAAATCCCGGCGATTCCCGCCGTAGCAATGGACGAAACCAGATGCCGTCTGACAAAGCGTACCGGCGACCAGCGCTGCCGTAAGTGGTGCATGCCTGCATGAATTTCAACTTCAAGTTCGTCCAGACACATCTCCCGCTGATTTTCCAGATTCAGAATTTGCTCTTCCAGTGTCATCGCGAGCCTCCAGAATTGGCCGCCGGCGTAGCGGCAGTGGTGCCGACCGATTTGCGTCGGCTCTGAATCATCAGCAGTATCACCAGCGCCCCGAGCATGTGAAACGCCGCAAAAATCAGACACACCTCAATCGGCCCCATCACCAGCAGCAACCCCTTGAACACCGCCACATAAAGAAAGACCAGCCCCAGCAGCAACAGCAAAACTCCACCCACCACCAGCATGGCCGTCAAAAGGACCTCACGCATGGTTAAGGCAAAGCGCAGGCCGATGAGATGGCTCTGAATCTCGAAGAGTCGAAGCAGTTTCGACATCAGACTCTTGAACGTAGCGCTCCCCGCAGCCTGAGGCTGACTACCGGTATCGGGCCAGGGCGAATGTTGTCCAGATGCAGGTTCGTCAGTCATGGCCCAACCTCATTTTAGTTTAACCGCGTCGCGCGCCGCCCCCCGCACCCATCAACAACCC
>JABEVA010000317.1 GCA_013044065.1 Phycisphaerae bacterium | reverse complement strand
GATGTGAAGACCGCGGGGGCCTTTATTCAGGCGGGTGCTGTGGCCGTAGGCGCGGGTTCGTCGCTGATCAGCAAAGCCGCCCTGGCCGCCCAGGATTTTTCCGCCATCACCGCCACCGCCCGGCAGTTTGTGGATGCGGTGCGTGCGGCGCGGCAGGCAAAACAGGCTTGACTGGAAGGCGTGGGTGCGGGTTGGCCCAACCGGGTGCCCGATTTGCATGGGCCGCTGTAGAGCAGGCAATCCAAGGGTGTGTTGTGGCAAAAACTGTGGCAAGCCATTCTTCCCTTCGCCTTAAACCGGTGACGGTGCTGGCTGGTACGGAGATGTTTTTGCGCCGCGATATTCTGGATCAAATTCGCGGCACTTTTCGCAGTGCCAACGATTCAGACTTTGGATATATCCGTCTGGATGAAACCGCTTCCGTACAGACTATTTTAGATGAATGTCGCACTGGGGGCATGTTTGCCCCTAACAAACTGGTGGTGGTGGACCCGGCGGACGGGTTGTTTCGGCCGCGCGGCGGAGCTGCGGTTGGTGCCGCCGGTGCCAGCGGCCCGGATGACCAGGAGGTTGATGAATCGGATCTGGACATTGCCGACCAAGCCAATGCCCGCTCCGGCGCGGGTAGCATTTCGCCGCGGGATCTCATTTTACGCTATGCCGAGGCTCCCAGCGACAATTGCACCTTGGTGCTGGTGTGTTCCGGCTGGATGAAAACCACACGGCTGCACAAATTTCTCGATAGCCAGGGAGCCATTCATAGCTGCGATCCGCCATCGGAACACGCCCTGCCAGCCTGGATTACCCAGCGGGCCAAAAATACGTATGCCAAGGCAATTCGTCCGGATGCGGCGCTGCGGATGGCGGAATTGATCGGTCCGGATTTGGCGCGGTTGGATGGCGAACTCCAGAAGCTCTCGCTATACGCGGGCGACGCTGCGGAAATTTCCGTGGCCGCGGTGGACGCCCTGGTGGGCTTTCAGCATGAACACAAGGTGTGGGACTTCATTAACGCTCTGTCGGAAGGTGATATTCGGACCGCTTTGCAACGCCACGACGAACTCTGGCAGATGGATCATCGCATTGGTTATACGCTGGTGGGAGCGGTATTTTACTGGCTCCATCAGGTGTTAAAGGCGCGGGAACTCCTGGAGAGGAGGTTGCCCGAGAGTCAAATCGCGCGGGATTTAAAACTCTATCCGCCGCCGCGTGCCGCCGCCACCATAGCCCTGGCTCGCAAGTGGGGGCTTACCGGGGCCAGCCGCGCGAGTGCGGCATTGTTGGCTGCGGATATGGCCGGCAAAACCAGCGTGGGCGATCCGCGCCGCAACATGGAATGTTTTATTGTGCGGCTGGGCGGAAGGTAAAAGGCCGGGCCAAAATAAATTGCCTTATTCGGGCTGGTCCGGCGGCCGTGGTGGCGGCAATTTGGCAGTTGGGCCGAATTTTGATAATATCAACGGCGTTGCGGCATCCGGGCGATTAGCTCAGTTGGTTAGAGCGCATGCATGACACGCATGAGGTCACAGGTTCGAATCCTGTATCGCCCAGTATCCTACATTCCGTAGCATTGTCCATACGTGCATCATCGTGCAATTCCCTTATATTCGTGGGTTTTGCCAATTCGCCTGCACGGCCTTGCACGTCCAAACACGGGCCTGCCGCCGCGGAAAATGCTGCGGATTTTACTGTGCCTTGAATCGCGTGCTGAAAGTCAACATCGGCATGGGTGGCCATCGCGTAGTGCCGGCCGGCCACGGTAGGGCTGGCCTGATGAAAACATCCGCCACTTTGCATCTCCCGAGGCATCGGGATTGTACCATTGTTCAGCCCGTTCTCCCGACGACTGTCGGGACCTTCGGGACCGTGGCGTCTGGCGGAAACGGGACTTCCGGTGGGCAAACAAAATCCAAAAGTACCAGTTCCCCAACACGCAACACAATCAGTTTTCGCACCAACCCCGCTATTTGCTAAATGTTCGAGGTTTTCATCAGCCGAGCTTATTGGTGCCTGGGCTTTACCCTATTTTAATTTCAGCGGCTTTGCGACCTAAGTACACAAAGCTTACTATAGATAGGTGGCGATGATGACCGGCTGCGCGGCGGTATTACGGCCCTATTTTCCGCCATGGGCGCTTTGGTCAATACGGCTGGCGGTGGTACGTACAACATGAAACAAGCTGAGAAATGGTTCGGCAAACCCGCTGGGGAACAGGGTTGCACAGTGGCAGTGAAGGTGATCGAAACAAGATGGCCGGCATATTTTAGGTGCGGCAAGCAAGCGCGGTGAACGGGGCGGTCCGCTTGCGTCAACGGACGAAGAGTATGAAAAAGACTCGGGAAAAGTCAGATATAGCGTGCGGCGGCGGATTTTGGTGGAACCGCGACGGGTTGGTTTATATCGGCTGGCGAAAAAGTTCACGGGCGGGGCGGCTGCGCGAACTGGCGGCGCTGGCGGCCTTGCTGGCAGCGGTGGGCCTGATGCTGGTCGGGCTGGTGGTACCGCAAAGCCTGGGGTTGGCCAACAATCACATTATTTATTTGGCTGGATCAGCATTGGTGTTGGCGGCGGGCATTCATTTATTTCTGATCATCAGTTGGGTACGCGGGGCCTGGGCGGTGG
>JABEVA010000316.1 GCA_013044065.1 Phycisphaerae bacterium | reverse complement strand
GCAGACGCTCGGCGTCACGCTTTTTTCCCAACGTCAGCGCGCCTTTGCATGCGCAACAAATATGGGACGAATGCCTTGAAGAGATTTTCATCAGCCCAGACGTAGACCAACCATGCGTGGCGTATCTGAAGGCCGCCGACCAAGCGAAACTTTGCCTGCTTGGCAAGAAAAATAATCACGCGCCCGCCATTGGTGAGGCAGGCCAAACCGCGGGGCACTGCCGCCGAATAACAAGAAAACCGTAGGCCGTGGGGCGGAGGGAAACGGGAAATCGAGTGGGTTTTAAGGTTCACAACAACCATGAATTGCTTTCCCAGAAGATTTATCGCCGTGCCAGCATGGAACACCGCCCGCGGCCCGGTGAATACTACGCCTCGTACCGGGCCTTCTTTCATAAGGGCAATCCGCAGGCCGGGAATCTGAACGGTCAGCAATGGCTGGCCCGACGCGAGGGAAAAGGTCCGTAACACACAACCGCCCTTGTCGTCCTGAACCTCGGCCAGCTCATTGTCGGAGACTCCATAGTTGGAGTCTTGAAAACCCGGCAGGCGCGTAAGAATACGACTGCTACCATGGGACAACGCAACCAAGGCCCAATGTTTGATACCGAGGGCACCGAGCATGGCCACCCTCGCTGTCGGTGCAGAGTAACCGTTAGCTGCACCAACTAATATGCACAGCACCATGACGATTAAGCCAAGCTTGCGTACGCACATAGAAATTCCTCCTAACCAAACTGGTAATATCCCGCCAGTGCCTCCACGTTTGCCACATCATACCGACAAAAAGACCTGGGGAAAATCTGGAGGGAGAAGAGGGAGAAGGGGGTGCGGGGGATGAGAGTTAATCTCCCGGATCATGGCGGCCATGATACCGGCGGATGAATACGGCATCGGTTCGGCAATGGATTGACTGCAAGCCACACCGTGCGTTGGTCGCGTATGCCGCGACAATTGTGACGGTCCTTGCGATGATTGTCACAATTTCCCATTCCCCTGGATCACGCGGATCCCAATAGCCACTGCCATGCCGGCTGAACGGCAATGCCGGCAGGGATGTCGGCAAGTATTTCAGGCGTAAGGGTTATCAAATGCATGGCGGCCTGCGGATGGTGCTCGTGAGCCGTTAGCAATGCGCGAACTTCCCGTTCCCGTACGGACGGATCGTCCAATTCCGCAGCCACCTGTATCAGCATCGGTGGCTTTCCCGGCTGGCGTGCGAGAAAATCCACTTCCAAGCCGTCCGCTGTCTTGACATACGTCACCTCCATCCTCCGCCGTTCCAACTCCACCCGCACAAGGGTCTCCAGCGCGTGGCCGCGATTGGCCCGACCGCTTTGGTCATATACCGGGATCAGACCTGGGTCCACGGGATATACCTTTCGTGGGTTGACCATGCGTTGTCGTTCCGAAGTCGCCTCCATCCATAAGGTGCGAATCAGGAAGCAGTCCTCAATGTGATGCACAAGGGCATGCAAGGTATCGCGCGCGACGGCCATGCCCTGAGATTTGAGGCGGGCGTAAAATTTTTCCACGCTGAAGAGCCCGGCGGGGCTGCCCAGCAGATGACGTACCAGCCATGTCAGTGCCGCCACATGGTTGACCCCGTGTCGTTCCATGACGTCCCGAAGCATCGCCACATCCACGTATCGCCGCAGCAATTCAAATCGGTCGGCGACTTCAAGACCCTGGGCTTCCGGGAAGCCGCCGAGTTCAATATAGCGAAGTAAGGCGTGTTCCATAGCGGATCGCTCCGCCGGAGAAGAGGCCTTTATATTCTTTGGAACAGGCGTGCCATGATGGCGCAGAAATTCCTCGAAACCAAACGGATGGATGACCACCTCCCAACCTCGACCGCGCATGCTCGTGGCCACTTCGCGACTTAGTAGCACGGCGGATGATCCGCTGAGGAATATCTCCACCTTTTCGGTGTCCAGAAGCCGACGCACAAAACGCTCCCAACCGGGGACCTGCTGAATTTCATCCAGGCACCAGGTAACCAACTGGCGTCCACGAAAAGCCGGATAACGGCGGTAGTATTCCTCCACCAACAACGCGAGATGCCGGGCCGCCATCCCGGCCAGACGCTCATCCTCAAAGTTGATGTAGGGCAAGCGTTCCTGCGGCACGCCGGAGGCCAGCCGATCATGACGCAGTTGATGGAGGAACATGGTTTTCCCGGCCCGTCGCATGCCGATTACGGCCGTGGCCTTTCCCGGCAGGCTCACCCGGCCATGTACCCGCCGTGGCGTTCCCGTCGGGATGGCGGTGGACACGGAGGCGGCAAGTTGCTCGCCCAAGTGCAATCGCAGAATGCCGGTGAGGTTCTCAGGCATACGATTGTTATCCTTATTATAAGGAGAATAACACGTTATATTCTCCTTGTAGCAAGTAGAATATCCCAATCGTCCGATTTGTCAACACGTTATGATACCGGCTTATAAATACCGTACCAATTCCGCAATGGATTAACCGTCAGCCTTGGTGAATCGACCGTTGCCTTCGGCCAAGTTCGCAGTGATCGACAAGGCTGCACGGTTTACCTGATCTACCAGAAGGTAGCAGCCGCGTGGAACCTGGATAGGCTCTTAAAATTACACCTTTCAGGCGGGAACTTTCACCTTAGGCTCCGCGACAAAATAACTTGAGCATTCTGGCTGGTTCTTTTGGCTGCCGGCGGCGTTGCTCGCTCGTTATCCCGACCCGTCGGGACGGATATGCGCCTCGCGAGCGCCTTGCCGGCGGGCAAAATTCCTGCGCCATAATTGGTCACGTTATTTTGTCGCGACGCCTTAGCGGCTCATGCAGCACGGCTCGAGTAATCCCAGTCCTGATAGCTGACAGGATAAAGCGAAAAGCCTCGGTAATTTTGCGACACCCGTGGCAAATGGCGGGCGTTGAAAAACCTCCACTGGCGGCGCGGGGCCGGTCGATTTAATCGGGGGGCCCCGCGCCGGGATACTCTACTGTCAATTGTATCCAAGCTCCTGATCTGTTCTAAATTCACCCGCCCTATTTTTGCCTTGAGCAAAAACCTGAACAGGTGGCGTCGTGGCTGCGTGCGTCAACCGCAGTTTCGGCGTAGGACCACTGATGGGCCGGCGAATAGTGGACCGGCCATCCGCTTAGATCCCCGATTAATTCAGTGCCTTCCGCATGCAAGGCCCCGGCGGCCTGGCGGACTTCGTCATCCGTTGGGATTTGCCCGCCCAATGACACATCAGCGGCAAAGGCTCTCAGAATTGGCGGATGGTGCTTTGGCGGACACGCTGTTAGAGAGTATTGAATGATTAAGGTTGTCAGACAATATGTTATCGTGGGGATACTTTCCGGTATTGTTGAAACGTAAAGTCGTTTTCATTATCCCAGCCCGCAAAAAGATATCTGTCTCCCGGCAAAGAAATTTTGCATTCTTCAACTAGCGCCGTAAGTTTCTGTATGCGATCCGATATGCTCCCTATCGATCCACGAAAAATCATCACTCTAAGCTCGCACCTACATTGGGTCAGCTTCACAAAATCATAATAAATATCTTCCTTATACGATGACCACTCGCATTCCAG
>JABEVA010000315.1 GCA_013044065.1 Phycisphaerae bacterium | reverse complement strand
TGTGGGCGGAGCAGTTGGTTTGTGGACATCGACAGCTTCATGGGATCAGCAGGTTGTCCCGTTCATGAGCGGCGTTTTCGCTGTGCCGTTGGCTACCTAACTTCGGGGATGCTGGATTTTTCCGGTCCCATTGAAACCCTGGATAAGCTGGCTCTTAGCGATTATCGCCGACTGTGCCAGCGATGCGATCAAGGTGGGACGGTGCGAGTGCCGGATCGTGAGGCGTTCTTCGGCGTACCGCTGCCAAGGATTCTGGTGCGACTGCATTCTGCGGATAGCATCACACGCCGAAAACATGGCGTGCAGGCGACCGTTGGGCTATTTAATTGGCAGGAAGCGGCCTGTATTTCCGGCGTAAGCCTGGCCGGTCTGGGGCTTAAAACGCGGGCCGCCGGCGTGCGGGATTTCTGGACAGGCCGCACCATACGCGCAGCAGACGGAAGATTGAATGTGGAGTTGCCTCCGCGCCACCATGTTATGGTGGACGTTATGGCATAGATGGTGAAAAGGTGTATATGATTTGCGCAAAAGTTCATTATTGTGCGGCACAGTTTAGATGAATATGGAACTTAATTGGGGCTACGTGTGGAGCACTATATTCAGAGGCGCGTGGTTAAACGGTAAGATTCCGACATATCACTCACAAAAGGACGCTAAAAATGCGAGTAATGTGGTTTGCCCTACGGGTGTGGATTTTAGTGGCCGCGGTAGTGTTATGGAGGACGTCGGCGTTCGGCGCTGATGCCACGGTACCCCGTCCGAGCGTGCCACAGTTGGGTTTACCTTTGATGAAGGCCCCAACGATGGCCGGCGCATTTAAGCCTGCGGAGTGGGCGGGCGCAGATGAGATGACCGGCTTTAATTTTAACGCACCGGGTGGGCCACTGGTTCCGTGGACAGCGCATTACTGGGTGGGAGCGAGCCGCAAGGATTTATTTATCGCCGTGGTTACACAGACCCCGCCAGGCGGGAAATTACTGGCGCGCGTAAATCCAAAGCCTTTTGGGATGAATTCGCATCTGACCATGGTGGATGACACGGTGGAGTTGGTGGTAGCCCCGGCGCTGCATACCAAGAATAATGTGGCCTACCAGATGGTGGTTAATGCGAAAGGCGCTGTGTGGCAACAGAAGTTTGAGTCTCGAGGTACCGCCATTCATGCGTGGCATGGTCACTGGAAAGTTGTCAGCAAGGTGGTGGGTAACCGCTGGAATCTGCAGGTGGCCATTCCATGGATGGATTTGGGAGTGAGACACATTGTTGGAAAGACCGTCGGTATACGGATTGGCCGGGATTGGCTACAAATTCCTGGCGGCGGATGGGTACAGAGCCAATGGTCGCCATTGGGTGGTGGTTATCTGGACACGGCCACACTGGCGCGCGTAACATGGCTGGCAAAGGCACCGGTGGTACAGGTACGGCAATTACAAAATAGGCCGGATAATCCGGTACAGATCAGAGTATCAGTGGAAAATCCGGGCCAACAACCTCTGGTCCTGACGGCGCACCTGAGAACGGTGCCGCGTTTTGATCCTCCGGTGCAGAAATCCACTCGATTTACTTTGGCTCCCGGCGGCAGCATCTTGTTGGAGCAACAGGCGCATGCCAAAGCCAACGAGCCACTGGACACGGCCATTGATATCACTTCAAGGGATGGCAAGACCGTGTATTACCGGCGGACGTTCACCTGGAAAATAAGCCGACCTCGTCGCTTATGGTCGCTCAACCGGGGGGCAAGCAAACGCATTGATACGGCCTTTATGTATTATCCATCGCTCAATTCCATGCAGGTGAAAGTTAATCTGGCAGACTTGGCGAACCGGTCCAAGGTAACTGCGGTACAACTGGAGGTGCGCAAAGAAGGGAGCGAGGGTATCGTGGCATCGACTCTCATGCCCGCACTCAGAGGCGGTGTGACATCGTTGCATGAATGGAAGCTTCCGCCGCTGAATGGTAAATATGATCTGCTTGTGGAACTGAGGGGTGTGCGCGCCAGTCCACAGGTGTTGCCATTTGTGCGATATCATTTTAATTGGGAACACAATCAGTTGGGGCGGGATAAAAACCTCATCGTGCCGCCATTTAAGGCAATCAAGGTTCACGGTAAGACGGTCGATGTGGTGCTGCGGGAGGTGACGATGAATGGGTTGGGCCTATGGGGGCAGGTGGTGGCCTCGGGACGTAAGTTGCTCTCCGGTTCCATGGCCATCGTGGTGCGTGCGGGTGGGAAGCGTTATGTGGGCCATGGTACCATGCATTTTATGACAATCACACCGACGCAAGTGGTTGCCATGTCTGATTGGCAGGCGGGTCCTCTGAAAGGTCACAGTCGCAGTGTATGGGACTACGACGGCATGATGAAAACCACGCTCACGTTGCAGCCCACGACAGCGACACTGGATTCGGTGGCCCTGGTGATACCCATGGTGAATAAGGAAATGCCCCTGATGACGGCATGCACAGATGGAGTACGGTTCAACTACTCAGGTAAGGTTCCCTCCGGAGTGGGTGTGATTTGGAATTCAAGCGATGCTCCCCACAACAGCATCATTGGTTCGTTTGTTCCGTATATCTGGATGGGTGGGGTTCCTCGGGGCATCGCGACATTCGGCGATAACGATGCGGGTTGGGTGGATTACCAGTCGAAGCTACCATGCCAACAGATTGTTCGCCGATCCGATGGTACGCTGGAATTGCGGCTGAACTTGGTGGCCAAGCCGGCTAGGCTAAAAACCTCGCATCAGATTGTGTTGGGTTTCCAGGCTACGCCGATCAAACCCATGCCGGCAAATTGGCGGCTGTGGACGGAAAACGTGTCTGTTCCGGGGGCGATCAAAACCGCGTTCGCAGGCACTGGATTATGTTGGGGAACATGGACCGGCTGTGGCGATATTTACCCTCGCGGGCACGACTTTGAAATTTTCAAGCAATTTCAAGAGGCTCGGCATACGGGCCGGATGAGTGAGAGGTTTCTTAAAAGATGGTTAGCCGGTTATAAGCCGGAGACTGCCGACAGCAACCCGGGTTATGCCTCGTCATGGGGTCCTAGTGTGCGGTGGTTTTACAATGAAATGACGGGGCATCCGCGGGAGGTTGTCGTATATACGGATCCGTCCGCAGTGCGCGTAGACACACGAGCGGGTCAAACGTATTTAAATGAATGGGATCGGCATGTTTACCCTTCCCGCCGGTATTATCCGCATGAATATATCGATGGTTCTGTTTATGAGGGACACAGTTATCGAGATTATGTATTATGGTATTATCGTAAATTGCTCAGCACTTTTGATGATGGCATCTACTGGGATGATATGTTCCTCCAAGCGGACTTCAATACCGTGGTTACCAATGCGTATCGCCTGCCGGATGGATATGTCCAACCATCGACTACGCTTTGGGTTCAACGAGCGCTGGTTCGCCGCACTGCGGTACTGGCGGCCCAACTTCATAAGCCGGATATGAATATGGTGCATATGACTGATTGTGCGGTCGCTCCGGAGTTGTCGTTTGCGCACATTGATCTGGATTTGGAGGATAAGTTTGGAGAAAATCCATTTCAACAGCGCTTCAGCCGGGCGTTTTTGCTGGCGGAAAGTACGGGGCGACAATTTGGAAACATTCCCTGTGTCCTTGCGGGCCTGCAGGGGAATAACCCGGCTAAGCTGGCCTGGGCCGGACGTACCGAGGCCGGTGTGGTGTTGACGATGGAATTGCGTGGTTGGGATGGCTCCGCGGCGGTCTATTGGAGAGACTACGCCAAGTTGGTGCGTTTTGGTTACGGCACGCCGGCTACCACTACGTGGGATTACTGGCGGAGGGGTTATCCCATGAAAATCTCTGGCGATAAAACATCGTCCATTATTGTGGCCAAACGTCAAGGTGGGCAGGTGATCGTTGTGG
This sequence comes from Phycisphaerae bacterium, assembly GCA_013044065.1. Lineage (GTDB taxonomy): Bacteria > Planctomycetota > Phycisphaerae > WQYP01 > WQYP01 > JABEVA01. The sequence goes on along the minus strand of JABEVA010000315.1, from coordinate 6,195 downwards.
TGTGTGATTGGGGTCATGGCGGCACCATTCAGATGAGGCTGAATCAGGCCGCGCTCCATCTGAAAGGGGGGCTGTCGGCCACGGATATGGAAACCGGCAAGCCGCTGAGCGTGACTGCCAGTGGCCGGATTGTATTTCATCTGAGGAAATTCGATTTTAAGATGGTGCGGGTAACCGAACGATAAACTCAAGGCTCTGGTTTCCGAGAAACGCCGGTAGCGAGGGCGTGATGCGACCGTGTCATGATCCTAAAGGATTGGTGACAACTAATGACCGTCGACAAGGAAAGGTGTGATAGTGTATGAAAGCATCGCCTCAGGAAGTACTGCATGAGAATGTGCGACCGAACCTGTGGATTTTCGCTGTGGCTGCATTATCTGTAGCGGTGGCTGCAGCTGCAATTCTTCCGTTAACGCGGCCACAGGACGCGACATGGGCGACACCCGCATCCACAAAGGGAGAATCCGCAGCTATGCCCCTCTGGTCGGCCCCGGTGGTTAATGGAGCACCCGCAAATCCGGCCGTGCTAAAATTCAGCCGGGCGATCAGTTTTTATATGAGCTTTAATCAGCTCAGCCGGGTTGCCACCATGTCGGATGGAGTTGGGGCGCCGGTGCGGTATCAAGGGCGATTGCTTTTGAGGCATGGCCTCTATGGTCATGCGATGCTTGCGGGAAATCAGTCATCAATTACGTACAGTGCGAAAGGCAATATAGACTTATCGAAATCCGGATCGCTGGCTGTATGGGTTACGCCGTATCAATGGAAGAACGTTCGTCGGCATGTGCCGTGGATGATGTGGCTCGATATTAAAGATCACGGACGTGAATTAATAGTTGCGAGAGAAGGCAACCGTCTTAACCATGAAGCCGTTGAATTCTGGGGTTCCAGTTTTGGTAACAAGGGTAAAGGGGTGTTTCCGGGCAGTACAATATCGTGGCAGGATGGACAATGGTGGCATTTGTTAGTGGTGGACTGGACGCCTCATTCCATCTCGGCGTGCGTGGATGGTAAGGGGTGGCAGCAGGTGTCAGATCCATGGTTGGGCCATGCGACAAGGATGACTGGTACCATTAAAATTCCTAGAGAGCCTGTGACACAACAATGTTTGCTGGATGAACTGATGGTATTCAATCGCCCGCTTAGTGGCGGCGAAGTCTGGTGGTTGTATCGTCAAGGCTGGAATAAAGTTACGCACAGCTCTGTGGGCAAAGTTGGTGTGGAGCCCAAGTAATTCAGGGTTCTATTCGGACCCGTGCAGGCCTGGTCCGACCGGAGGCGACAAACCCACGGTAATTTTGGCTTAGCCAATGTGCCTCCCCGTTCCTGCGCTGGTGTTCTTGCAGATGGGCCGACGCCTTTAACCCGGTGCGGGCGGGACCAACAGTTGCTCTGCTGTAATAAGGAGATATCTCAGTGCCAAGGAAAATCCTGACTCACTGGCAACATGCCCCGGAAGGTGCTCAAGGTTGGTGTGATCGGCGATGCCGATACCCAGGCGTGCCGGGAGCTATCGATATTCAAAAATTCGTGGCGCGCAATCGTCTTGTCTATAAACGATCTGCGGCCAACTGGCGGGAAGGTCTACCCATGGGAAATGGAGATCTGGCCGCCTTGGTTTTTCAACCAGTTAATTCGCTTTGCTGGGGACTGACTAAATCCGATGTGCGAGATTTGCGCCATCCGGTGGTGCCTTGGTGTGATGATGCGACCATGCGCCAAATTTTTGAAAGGGATCGCAACTATCTGCTCACCGACCAAATAAATGAAGAGGAATCCACTTTTCGCACCTATTTTCCGTGCTTCTTGCCAGCAGGGGGCCTGTGGTTGGATGCCCTACAGGAGGGCGATCTGGTGGTGCAACGTCAGGTGCTGGACCTGTATCATGCGAACCACACAATTAATCTGGCCAATGGCGGACAGGTAACCAGTTTTGTTTATGCGCAAGCCAATGTGCTGGCCATTCGCATGAATGGATTGCGTGGCCGTAGACTGCGGCTGCGCCTTAGCCCGGAAGCGGTAGAACCGGGCCACGCTGGTGATACCAATTCATCTCTGGCCCAATTGATCCGCAAGGAGATTTTCCGCCGATTGTTGCGACAGTGGCAACCTGAAGAAGGACGACTACAAGTCGATTATGCTGATGGCCACCGCTCCCTGCTGATGTTGCAGGTACGCGGGGCAAGCCTTGAAGTGGCGGTTGCGGATGCCCAAGAAGCCATTCTGCAGATTCATGACGATACCGCGGAAATCCTCGTGACCATAGTCACGTCGCGCGAAGGAGCCTTTTTGCAGCGCCGGGCAACACTGCTGCTGGAAACAGCCTGGCAGCGTGAATTTAATCGTTTACACGATGATCATCAAAACATTTGGCATGAGCGCTGGAGCCGGTCATGGATAAAGCTGCCGGAACGCATTCTGGAAGCTCTGTGGTTTTATGCCATCTATACGATGGCCAGCAGCAGTCGTGGTACCTACCCGGTTCCGCTGATGTCGGCGTGGAATCTGCGGCTGGATCAGCCCTATGCGGGCGATTTCCACAATAATGCAAATTCCCAGATGTGTTACTGGTTCCTTTCCGCCGCCAACCATTGTGATCTGGTTGAGCCGGTGTTGCGGCATTTTTCTTCCATCATTCCGGAGATGGAGATGGAAACACGCCGGGTATGGAATCGGCCTGGCATCAAAGTGCCTTTCGCCAGCGTGGGCCGTGGTATTGATCATTGGGGGGTGGGATATTGGCGATATGAGATGTTTGTATCCGCATGGCTGGCGCAGTTGGCGTGGTGGCACTTTGAATTCAGTGGCGACCAAAAGCTCTTGGAGAAAATGGGCTGGCCGCTAATTCGAGGGGTCGCGGAATTTTACCTGAGTTATTTAGAAGTGGATCCGGTTACCGGAAGGCTTTCCTTGCCACTGACTAAACTTTGCGAAGACACCGTGTTTAATGTGGTGCCAGCACAGCGGCTGGTACGCGATGCCGGTCTGGATCTGACTGCGGTACACAGCCACTTACGCGATGCCGCACGGGCTGCCGATGCTGCCGGGCATCAAGCGGATGCGGCACGGTATCGCAGCGCCCTAGCTAAACTCAACGCGTTGCCCGTGGTCGATGGCCAATTTGCCCTGGCCTATTCAGTTCCCGCTGACGTACCGGTGTCGCATCCCTACCAGATCGCGGCTATCTATCCTGCTGGCATAGTTACCAAGCTTGGTCCGGACCATCTTGTACCGATTGCTCGGCGGACGTTGCAACATGTCTGGCGCTGCTCTTCACGCGTCAGTATGGGCCAGCCGGATAGCGGACGGCTTCGCTGGAATGATGATCTTTCGATGGGATGGATGGCCGCTGCCAAGGCATGGATGGGTGATGGCGATGGCGCTCTTGATGCTCTGCTAAATGGATGGGTTACGAGTACCCTTAAAACTAATGGCTTTCTAGCGGAACAATCGCGATCTCCGACTCAACGTCACTCGATGGAATGGATGCAAAATCAGCTCAGCGGTTTGGCCAACGGCATTAATGAAATGTTGCTGCAAAGCCATTCCGGTATCATCCACATCTTCCCCGCAGTTCCATCTTCATGGCTGGATGTCACTTTTGTCCACCTGCTGGCCCGGCCCGGAGTGCGAGTGTCGGCGCAGCGCTGTGGGGGAACGACACAGTGGGTCGTGTTGTCCGCAGACCGAGATTTGCATGTGCGAGTCTGCAATCCATGGCCGGATCAGGCGCTGGAGGCTATTGCGCTATTTGATCCCGCCAAGCCGGATGAATTCTTTCCTGCAGAGACCGATGGTGCCGGCCATTTTCTGGCGAATATAAAGGCGCATCAGCCGCTGCTGATTGCCATGAAATCGCACCTGCCTCCAGAGCCGCTTCCAGAAGCGTCACCTGATGATGTGCCGGATCCTTGGTCATTTATTGGGCCGATCTCATTACACGCAAGCCAAGCCACTCCGGACGGTACATGGACAAGCTGGTGGGGTATGAATTAAGCCAGAATCCTTCTCCTTACATAGGGTGTGCTAATGTCAGATCTGGATTGGATTATTTTTCTGGCTACACCGGTAGTGGTGTTCGTCATTAGCCTGCAATCTCGCCGTTACATCGTGGGTGTGGCAGATTTTCTGGCCAGCCGACGGGCGGGAGGACGGTATCTGCTGTCGCTGGCCAGCGGGACCGCCGGCTTTGGGGCAGTCAGCGCTGTGGCGGGATTTCAGCTTTTTTATCGAGCGGGGACCGCGATCAACTGGTGGGGCAATATAGGCCTTCCACTGGCACTTATCATGACGGTAACAGGTTTTGTTTCCTACCGCTACCGTGAAACCCGCGTACTGACCATTGGACAACTCCTTGAGGTGCGGTATTCGCATAACTTCCGGATTTTCATGGGCGCGACAGTAGTGGCGTCGGGCGTACTCAATTATGCCATTTTCCCCGCAGTGGGGGCTCATTTTTTCATTTATTATTGCAATCTGCCCCATGTCATCCAGTTGGGGGCTTTATCGGTGCGCACATTTCCCTTGTTTATGGCTTGCGAACTTTCCTTTGCCCTGTATACGGTGCTGCTGGGTGGGCAATTGCAGGGAATGCTCACCGATTGTATTGAAGGGTTGATATCTGGAGTGTTGTTTCTGGTGGTGGCGGGAGCCATTTTGGCCAAATTCAGTTTTAACGAGATGTACGTGGGGATGGCTTCTGGACCGCCCGGAAAATCACTGTTGAATCCGTTTGACATGGGCAAGCAGAACAGTTTTAACGTCTTATACGTGGTGATTGGGCTGGTAAGCGCCATGTACACGTGGATGAACTGGCAGGGGAACCAGGGCTTTAATGCCGCCCCCGCCAATGCCCATGAGGCTAAAATGGCGGGTATTCTTGGTAATTGGCGGGGTATTTCCCGCAGCCTGGTCATTATGCTTCTGGCCATTGCCGGCGTCACGTACCTGAAAAATCCGGAGTTTGCGGCTCAGGCGGCGGTGGTGCGGGTACAGTTGAGTCATATCCCGTCGCACGCCCTACGTAGCCAAGAGAGGATGCCACTGGCACTTTCACATCTGTTGCCATCGGGCGTACGGGGATGCTTTGCGGCAATGATGTTTTTGATGATGGTGGCTGTGGATATCAGTTATTTACATTCTTGGGGCAGCATCTTCATCCAAGATGTTGTATTGCCCCTTCGGCGGCGAGCCATCGCCCCGCAAAGGCAACTGCGCCTGCTGCGGTGGTCGATTACGGGCGTGGCCATGTTTGCGTTTTTATTCAGTCTGTTGTTTTCACAAACGCAGTATATTTTTATGTTTTTTGCCATCACCGGGGCAATTTTTCTCGGCGGAAGTGGTGCGGTAATCTTGGGGGCTTTATATTGGAGTCGCGGCACCACCGCCGGTGCTTGGGCGGGACAGCTTGTCGGGTCGGTGCTGGCGGTTTCAGGAATTATCATTGAACAAATATGGCCGCACTTTCCACTTACCGGCCAGGTTATGTATGGTATTACGATGGTGTGCGCCAGCAGCACTTATGTGGCGGTGTCTCTGGCCACTTGTCGTAAGCCGTTCAATATGGATCGCATGTTACACCGCGGTATTTACGCTCGCGCTGAAGATGCAGTCAAGATCGAAACACGGTCGCGGATTCGGGAATGGAAAAAGGTTCTGCTGGGATTCGACGAAAACTTCACGCGTGGTGACAAGGTTATTTCCGGCAGCTTCTTTGGATGGAGTATGTTGTGGTTCGTCTCCTTTGTGATCATTACGGTGTGGGCCTGTTTTTTTCCTTGGTCGAATCGGGCGTGGTGGAATTGGAACCTGGTGCAGATAATTCTGTTGATTGTGCTCTCGCCATTGACGACAATATGGTTTACGTGGGGGGTGGTCGTTGATTTGAGGCGACTATTTGTAATTCTCAAGGACCGCGCAGTGGATGTGCGCGATAACGGGCAGGTGATCGGCCATTGCAATGCGGATGAGGTGGGTGTGGAGGCTGGCAGCAGGGTGGAAGAGTGACGGCCCCTATTGACACCACTGATAGGAGACCGAACGGCAGTGCGCCGTGCAAAGGCGCTGATTTTCAGCGGGAGATATACCCACCCGGCAACTTGGTCGTTCCAACCGGTAGCAATCGGGACGGTAGCGGAGGTAACGAAGCTCTCGATGTAAAGTCCGCGTAAGGCGGGCCGCGAGCGGACAGGCCGC
>JABEVA010000314.1 GCA_013044065.1 Phycisphaerae bacterium | reverse complement strand
TCCCTGAAATTTATTTATTTTCATGTGTATATCTCATATAATAAAAACGTTCAAGCTGGTGAGCGTAGCGGAACAATCAACTTGCACCCGGGGCAAACTTGACGTAAAGCTGCTCCTGTCCGTAATGGCCGGCGTTGTAGAACATCGCCACGCCGCCGCCGGGCAGTATTAAAATATGATGTCGCCACAAATTGCCGCCCTCGCCCGTGGCCTGGGCCGCTGCGGGAATGTCTTCCATGCGTTCCAGGGGGGCATCAGACCAACGCCAGTTGGCAATCGGAAATTCCTCATCGCAGACCGCAAAGCCGCCCAGACTCGGGGGCGGCTCTTCCGTCCATACCGCTTTGTTGGCCGGATCCGGAGCGGTGGGGGACGCGTTTATTAAACCTACCCAACGCGATTTCACGCCGGGCAAAATCTGCATGCCGCCTACCCATCCCGCCGCCCAATGGCCTTTTTGTTGACACGGAGGCAACACCTGGCCCAGTTTCACCACTCCGGGCTTGCCCACACGCGCAATGGCGGCACCCTGGGCATTGCCGAAGGGCGAAACCGCGCGGGGCTGGGCCTGGCGCGGATAACCCATGTAGCAATACAGAATCTCGCGGCGTTGGGAAAAATGGAATGCCGAAACCGCATCCGCATGTTTTTCATCAAAGCTGCCGGGGGCACCGCCCACAATCAGTGGTTGTTTCTCCCACGTCCAAGGCCCGGCCAGCGAACTGGCCCACGCCTGGTGAATATATTTACTTTGGCCCATGCCCACGCTCACCAAACAGTAGCGCCCATCAATCTGGGCCGCCTCGTTGGGCCGATGGGCGTCCTGCACGATGTACGGCTTGTGCGTGCCATCAGGAATAACCTCCGGATTGGTAAACTCCAGCGGTGCCGGAGCGGACCACTGGCCAGGGCCGACATCGGTTAAAGAGCGGCAAATCGACTGGCCATGGCCGGGCGGATACAAAAACAAAAACATCCGATACCCACCCACCGACGGATCGCGCACAATGCACGGATCACCGACCACATGAGAACCTGCGCCGCGGGTGGGGCGCGTGAGCACCGGGCCACCGTGTATCCAGCGCGGGGGAATAGCAAATTTCAGCAATAAGATATCCGACATGGGTAGACTTCCTTCTTGCAATAATCCCAAAAGAGCCACATTATCGCGATACGCCCCAGAATGCTTCGCAGGGCAGTCGCTGGCACCATGTCGGCGGGAAGGAGCCGTTGGATCTCCAATGCCGGAACACACCCGCCAGAGAACTGTAATTCATGGAACCGCCCGCTACGTGCTGGGAATTGTACAAAATTAAGCCGAAGCGGAAGCGTTTGAGGGCCGGCTTAAAAAGTTTCATGTGCGAGCGTGGAATGGCGATTTCGTAGAGGGTAAGATGGGAGGCGTGGTGGCGCGTGATTTTGATCAGGCCGCCCGGCACCGGCCCAATGCCGGGGGTAGCCGCGGCCTGATAGCCATTGCGCCGGGCGGTATTGGGGCCCCATACCCGCGTGAGCATATCACCGGTGGTGGAAGTATTGGCCAAGTAGGCATAATCCGTATCGTAAAAGGTTCCCTTCCACGCCCACGAATCGTTCATCTGGCGTCCCCAGCCGGGCACACGAGGTCGAAAGCCAAATGCAAATTCCAGCACATCGCCGCAGTTGATGGGATAATCGAGACCGTTGGGAATCCCATTTTTATACGGCACCAAAATTTTTCCGCCGCTGCGCCCCGCCAGGGCCGGCGTGCCGACAGTACAGGAAAAATGCTGTTGCAGCACGGCCAGGCCGATATACACATATTGGCGGCTGTAAGCACTGTAAATGCTCGCAATAATGCGACCTTTGCCCCCCATTGTGGTTGGCAATTTCAGGTCCGGGTTGCGTAAATAGCGGGTAAGATCCAGATGCCGGCCAAACATGCGGCTGTCCATGAGCACCGGCGTAAGCCCGTGCCAATCTGAAAGATGGCCGGTGAAATGCACGGTCCGCCGCACAAACCGAGCCGTCGAAAGCAATTGCTTTTTGCGAAACGCCGTAAACGTGTCGCCGGCGCGGTCCGGATTGACCACCGCTTTGAGCGCGACGGCATAATCGTTGTTGGGGGCAAGGGCCACGCCGGGCCAGGCGATGGGAACCTCTACGAGGCTGCCCGGTGCAACGACAAACGGACTGGAGACGGTTTTACCCGCGGCGGCAATTTGCATGCGCAATGTGCCATGGAGTGTTTCCGGCAGTTGATTTTCCAGCCGCACCATAACCGTTTGGCGCTGATTGGCCGGCTCCATCAGAGATAAGGCGTAGCAGTTCACCGCGGTAACAGCGCTGATGTGCGCCCCCCGAATGAGGTGATACAAGCGCATCACACTAAGAGTTTTGGTGGTGATATACACGGGATTATCATTAAACGGCAGCACCAGCCGCCCACGCGTTGGCGGAATCAGCCGGCCAGTCATGTCATAGGCGATCAGGCCCTGCGGATGAGCAATGGTCAGCGTGCCGGTGCGATCCACCGCCTGATCGGACTGGCCCGTACAGGACCATAGCACCGCCACCTTGGTGGGGTCTGGGCCACGACTTGCGGGAACGGCCACGGCCCAACGGGCGGAAATCTGGTGCGCCCGCGGCAAACGCCGTACCTGCGGGGTAATCCAACGCGGATCGGCAAAGATGGCTCCACGGATTAATTCCTCGCGCGGCCAGATATCCGCCACAATCGGTCGGTCCTCCAAAAAGTGCGTCATCACCGCGAAGGTGGTGTTACTGCACGTCCACTTGGGGCCATAGCCGATGTTCAACTGCATGTTGCCCATGAACATGCCATCCAGCGCCGCCTGCACAAAGTATTGCACAATTTTAAAAGCGTTGTGGCGGTTGTTCATCCAAGTGCCAAAATAGTGCATCCCCTTGGGCAGTACCGCTCCCACCGGGTATTGGGTGCCGCCTTCGGTGAGATAGGTGTATTTGAGGCCCATGCGTGCGGCGGCTTGTTTGGCGTCATCCATGGATCGCAGATTATCCCCCGCCCGCCAGTTCGCCGCGCCGCCGCTATACGTATATGGATGATGGGTCAGGCCGGAAAGCAATCCTTTCCAGCAGGATGGATCAAACTCGATATGGTCCACGATAAAAGCGGAACTATTCCCCGCCAGCATTCGCACATGCGGGTTAAGCTTGATTGCCATTTGGCATATTTGGCGCTGCAATTTACGGTATTGGGCACCGGTGCCGGCCCAGGTCCAACCAAAAATCCAAGGCTCGTTCCAGAATTCATAGGTATGAATCTGTGGAAAATGTTTCATCCACACCCGCCAGGTCTGGACAAACTGGCCATAATCGTTGGGCGGGCCGTACATGTGCAAGGCCCGGGCCAACGGCGTGAAATTGGCCGCATTGGCCCCCTGCAGGGCATAACCGATCGACGGCAGCCACCAGATTCCATGGGCCGTGTCCGCCACCCATTCACGATCCAGCATTTTAAAGCTCTGCGGTACCGCCTTACCTTTGGGGAGGGTATGAATCCAGGAGGAATTCTTTACCTTCAGAACCGGGTTGGGTTCCACCCGCGCCACCTTCATGCCGATGGCCTGGAGAAAATCCAGCGTCTTGCCCATGGGCACGTTTAAGTTGGAGGCAAAAAACGAATTGGGCCGCAAGCCCGGATGGCACGGCGGTATTACCCCAATGTTGGTTTGGCCCACAACCTGCGAACCGGCCAGATGAGCGCTGATTAAAAAATAGCCCATGCCCTCATTAAAGCTGACCTTGGCGGTGATGGCCCGACCGGCCGGCACATTGCCCAGATGCAGCGTCTTGCGCCACAGCAAATGATGCCAAAAAATATCCCGGGCCGTGAGCACCACCGTGGCCCCGCGCAGTGTTGTCGGGCTGGCCACCGTCAACTGCAAGCGAACAGGCCGCACCACGCGGCCTCCCCTGGTCGGCATGGGCCGGGTGAACATATCATAAATGCCTCCCACGGGCGTTAGCGTAAGCCGCGCGGCCGCAGCACAAATTCCCGCTGAGCCTGCCGACAGCAGCCCGAGCACGACCAGCAAAGCCGAGAGCACCCGCCGG
>JABEVA010000313.1 GCA_013044065.1 Phycisphaerae bacterium | reverse complement strand
GGACCTGCGCCGCAGGGCCGGTCTTGGTGCCAGAGCCGAATGGTTTGCCGGATCGAGCTTGGCGGCGGCCCGTACTGCCGGCACGTGGTACCGGTGCTTTACGCCCGGTGGCAGAGTCCCCAGAGGCCGATGGAAGCCTCGTTGGCAGCGTTTGACTCACGCCAAACTCTTTAAGCCAGTGCTCGGTTTCTCCCGGATTGGCCAGCCCTTGGGATTTTTCCCGTGGTTCCACACGGCCTTGCCATTTTCTTTTTGCCGCCGTCCTGGCACCCAGTCCCCGCACAAATTTCTCACAGGATTCACTGTGGGCCTTTTGCCGGCGGGCATCCGCGGCCACCGCCCGGTCATTGCTGATCACGGTAATATGGCGACGATCGGTACGCTGGGAGAGAATCTTGCTGATGACATCATCAGCCTTGATTCCCTGTCCGGAATAAATCAGGGTAAGGCCGGGAAATTCATCCGCGTCCGGTTCGGAAGGTTTGGGGCGGCCGTCGAGTACCACGATAGCCGCAGCACGATTCTGCTCCAGCAAACTACACAATCGCCGCAGCGAAAAGCCATCCCATCGGCCGCCCAACGCAGCACCGGCAAAGATGCAGTTGTAACCGTCAATGATCAGCATCCGTAAACATCCGCAGCTTCATTTAGGGCCGAGCTTCCCGATTGCCCGGAGTCTGGCCGGAGGTTTGTCCGGAATGGTCAAACACCACCTGACCAGCCACTATCGTCCAGCGAACCTGCCCGCGCACCTTCCATCCGGAAAAGGGGGTGTTGGTGCTGCGCGAATAAAACCTGGTCGGGTCGATCTGCCATTCCATCTCGGGATCAATCACCGTGACATCCGCGCGGCATCCCACCGCCAATGATCCGCGGTCTTTCAGGCTCAGCACGGTGGCCGGCCGACAGCTCATGCGATCAATGAGTTGAAGCCAGTTGAGATGGCCGGGGGCCACCAAGGCCCTGGCATAAAGCGGCAAGGCAGTTTCCAACCCCACAATACCGAACGGGGCCTGATCAAATTCCCGTTCCTTTTCTTCGCGGGCGTGCGGGGCATGATCGGTGGCCAAACAATCCAGGGTTCCGTCTATAACGCCGGCAATGCACGCTTCCACATCCTGCCGGCTGCGCAGCGGCGGATTCATTTTGAAATTGCTGTCGTAGCCCCCGCACAAGTCATCGGTGAGCAACAAATGATGCGGCGTAACCTCCGCCGTTACGATTTCACCCCGACGTTTGGCCTGGCGGATCAGGTCCACCGCACCCGCAGTGCTTACATGCTGCACATGGTAGCGGGCCCCGATGCGCCGATTCAACAGCAGATCGCGGGCAATCATCAATTCCTCCGCGGCTGCGGGCACTCCGCCCAGTCCCAGCCGCAAAGCCGCCGCTCCCGCGTGCATGGAACCTCCGGAAAGTGTCGGCTCTTCACAATGCTGGCTTAACAGGCCGTCAAACATTTTGATGTATTGCAGCGCCTTGGTCATCACCGCCGCCGATCCAACGCCCACGCCATCATCGGAAAATCCTATGGCTCCGGCTTCGTGCATCAGCATGATTTCAGCCAGCTCTGCCCCCTCTCGCCCCTTGGTAATGGCCCCCATGGGCAAGACCTGGCACAGGCCCGCCCGACTGGCCTGGGTCAGTACGTATTCAATCTGTGTGTCATTATCCAATGCCGGAGTGGTGTTGGGCATGCAGCAGATGGTGGTAAAACCGCCGGCCACCGCTGCGGCTGCCCCGGTGGCAATGGTTTCCTTCTGTTCCTGGCCGGGCTGGCGCAAATGCACATGCATGTCGATCAGGCCGGGGGTGACAAAACATCCCGCCGCATCAATACGCCTGGCTCTGGGAACCTGGCCCGAAAGCCCCTTGGCACACCCGGCAATCCGGCCTGCCACCAGTAGAACATCCGCTGGCCCTTGAAAGTTGCCCGCAGGATCCAGCACCGTACCATTAACGATCAAAACAGCATCGGAACTGGCAGCGTGATTCGGATTAATGGAGAGTGTGGTCTTCATGGCAGCCAATTATAATGCCCGCCGCACCCTGCTGCGAGCACACCGCCCCGGTGTGGCTTTGCTTCGCGCCAACCCTCCTTTAATGGCAGCCGTAACAAAGAATCAGCCGCCGATAACCGAGGATCGCCCGGCGTCCGATGCCCCGGCATCCGGGATCGGTTGGCGGGTCGATACACGCTGGGCCAACTTGCTGGGGCGTTGCTTTTTTTTGCGGCCATTGAGAGCCGCATCGATCTGCCGCAGGGCCTGCTTGATACGCATTTCATTTTCCACCAAGGCAATACGCACAAAGCCCTCTCCGTTTTCACCAAAGCCGCGGCCGGGGGCCACCGCTACATCCGCCTCTTGCAGCAGCCGGTACGAAAAATCGATCGTCCCCTGCCCGGCCAGATGCTGATCGGACACCCGGGCCCATACAAACATGCTGGCCCGCGGCGAGGAAACATCCCAGCCGATTTTGCGCAAACCCGCAACCAGCACATCCCGTCGCTTTTGATAGATCGCCGCCTGCTGGGTGACAAAATCATCCCCTTTGCGCAAAGCCAGAATGCTGGCGATTTGAATGGGGGCAAAGTGCCCATAATCGTAGTAACCCTTGATGGTCGCCAAAGCCCGCACCATCTCCGGATTACCGCAACAGAACCCCACCCGCCAGCCGGCCATGTTGTACGGCTTGCTCATGGTCGAAAATTCCACCCCTACGTCCACGGCCCCGGGCGTGGCCAGGAAGGATGGAGCTCGATAACCGTCAAAACATGTTTCGCCATAGGCAAAGTCGCTGATGATCAGCACGTTGTACCGTCGCGCCAAGGCCACGGCATTCTGATAAAACCCAGGCTCCACCGTCATCGCCGACGGATTGTGCGGATAATTGAGAATCATCAGTTTGGGCCGCGGGAAAAGGTTTCGCAACACATGGTCGATGCGCTCCAGAAACGCATCATCATTGCCCAGTGGCACGCTGATAACATTCCCGCCGGCCAGAGCCACGGCATACACATGAATCGGATAAGCCGGATCGCCCACCACCACGGTATCGCCCGCACCCAACAAGGCCAGCATCAGGTGGGAAAAGCCCTCTTTGCTGCCGATGGTGGCCACCACCTGTGTTTCCGGATCTAATTCCACCCCATACCGACGTTTGTATTTCAGGGCAACTTCACGCCGCAGGTTAAAAATGCCGATGCTGGCTGAATACCGGTGATTGTGCGGATCACGCGCGGCTTGGGCGAGTTTGTCAATCACAAATTCGGGCGAGGCGTCAATGGGGTTGCCCATGCCCAGATCAATCACGTCCGACCCGGCGCGGCGCTTCTGCGCCTTGAGCGCGTTGATGCTCGCAAATAAATAAGGCGGCAATCGCTTGATGCGCGAAGAGACTTCGATCTTAAAAGGAGTATCGTTGCCAGTGCCGGCCATGGGAAAATCCTCTATATGATGCCACCAAAACCAGCCACCACAATACCGGCAGTGCGTTCCCAAGGCAAAGCAGCAGTCGGCGGCCTGGCCCCGTCGTCGTGCCCCACGCAGCGCCTATTGCGCCGTGTTGCTGGATATCTCTTGTTCCCCGGTCCCTCTTTCTTGCGCCACGCGGCCACAGCCGCGAAGGCAAGAAGGCGCAATGGCATGAAACCCGCGTCTCGTATACCATAATCAGCCGCCGTCGCCCTCCTAGGTCGGCCTTCGCAGGGCGGGCATCGCTAAAAAGGAAACAACACCATGAATCCGGTGAATCTCCACGCGGTGGTGCGCCAAACGACGCAGCAATGTCAACATCTGGTGGAACGAGCGGATGCCCAACTGAAATTTGCCGGGCAACTCTGCCAACTTTTTCCCAATCACGCCGCCACCTGGCAGCCCCTGATCCAAAAAGCGCAAGCCCATCTCATGCCGGCCGTGCAAACCGGTCAACCGGAAACCATCGCCGCCGCGGTAACCGCGATTGAAAAGTTGCTGGAACCTATGGCCAAAACGGCCAAGTCATACACCATTCACTCTGTGGGCCACGCCCATATTGACATGAACTGGATGTGGTCCTGGCCGGAAACGGTGGCGATTATCGTCGATACCTTTACCACCGTGCTGAAACTGATGGACCAATACCCTGACTTTAAATTATCTCAAAGTCAGGCCAGCACCTACGCTGTCATTGAAGAACATCGACCCGACATGCTCACACAAATCGCCCGTCGGGTTCAGGAAGGGCGCTGGGAAGTGACGGCAAGCCATTGGGTGGAAGGAGATAAAAATCTTGCCAGCGGCGAAAGTTTGTGCCGCCATCTGCTTTACACCCGTGAATATATGCAGCGGCTCTTTAACCTGCGCCCGGAGGATGTACCCATAGACTGGGCCCCGGATACCTTCGGTCATGCGGCCAGCGTACCGACGTACCTTACACGCGGCGCGGTGAAATACCTTTATCTGCATCGTCCCGGTGTCCACACCGTGCAAAAACCCGGTGCCTTCTGGTGGCAGGGGCCGGATGGTTCGCGGGTGCTGGTGCGCAATGATATGGAGCAGGGTTACAACGGCCAGATAACGCCCGGTTTCATGGGGCAGTTCTTGAAGTTTGTGCAGTTGACCGGCGGACGGGATTTCATGATCGTCTACGGAGTGGGCGACCATGGTGGCGGGCCGACCCGCCGCGATATTGTCCGGGCCATCGATATGAACACCTGGCCGATTTTTCCCGCGGTGCAATTTTCCACCGCCCGGGCGTTTTTTCAGCAGTTGGAAAAGCAGGGGGATAAACTCCCGGTCATCCATGGGGAACTCAACACCGAATTCACAGGTTGCTACACCACCCAAACCCTCATCAAAAAGGCCAACCGATTGGCCGAAAATCGCCTTCTGGATGCTGAATTGGCCAGTGTGCTGGCCGATTTGATCGACGGTCAGGCCGGTCCGGGCGTAGCTTTGCTGCAAGCCTGGCGGGACACCTTGTTTTCTCAATTCCACGACATTTTGCCCGGCTCGGGTGTGCACGATACCCGCACGTACACGCATGGACTTTTTCAAAAAACCATGGCCACCACCAGTCAGGCGGAATTGCGGGCCTGGCGCCATTTGGCCACGTTGATTAACACTTCCCACAACGATGCCGACACCACGGCCTTGCGGATTCCGCCATCAAGCCTCACCGATGGGCTGGGTGCGGGTGTCGGCTTTCAGGCTGGCGAGGGACACCTGCCGCTCTCCGAACAAAGCTGTGGCAGCGGCCCGCGGCCTTTGGTGCTTTTTAACCCCACCAGCCATGCCCGCAGCGAAGTTGTGGAGGCGGTGATCTGGGACAACGCCCCAGTCGGCGATCTTGGCTTAAAGTCAAAATCCTTTTCCGTTCGCGGGCCTAATGGCCGCCATCTGGCTGCACAAGTAGTGAAAACCGGGGCCTACTGGGGCCATGAATTTGTCACCTTGGCGTTTCCGGCCACGGTTCCAGGGCTCGGCTATGCCCAATACACCATCACCGAGGCGTCGGCCGAGCCACCGATGCCCCTGGCCAGACAAATTGGCATGGTCCATCATTGTCCGTATGCCATTGCGGAACGCAGCATCGAAGGCCTGGAAAGCGATCTGCTGCGTGTGGAAATTGACACCACCACCGGCGCGATTCTATCGCTGGTGGACAAGGTCAGCGGCCATGCCGTCATTGACCAAAAGCCGGGTGCCGCCACGCTGGAATATGCGGTCGAACGGCCGCACGGAATGACCGCCTGGTGTATCGACCACACCGGCCCGGTGGAAATTCCGGCCGTTACGGCAGTGCGCCGCGGTCTAACCGGGCCGTACAAGGCCACCATTGAAGTGGACTGGCAGGTGCGTGAATCCACCGGCACGCTGGTCTATGAAGTGCGGACCGGAGATCCCAAGTTGTATTTGCACTGGAGCGCGGTGTGGTTTCAGCGCGGCACGCCGCAGACCGGTGTGCCCACGCTGCGGCTGGCCTTTCCGCTGGCCATTGAAAAGCCTGTCGCCCGTTATGAAATACCGTTTGGTGCGGTGGACCGCCCTCTCCACCACGGTGAAGAAGTGCCCGCGCTGCAATGGGCTTCGGTGCGCGGTCAATGCGGCAAGGGCCTGGGCGGCTGCCTGCTGCTTAACGATTGTAAGTATGGCCATTCACTTACGGCCAATACCCTGCGCCTTACGCTGATTCGCAGCAGCTATGACCCGGATATTCTGCCCGAAATCGGCCAGCATGAAGCCCATGTCGCGCTACAGCCCTTTCTCGGCGATATGCCCGTGGCCAGAGCCGTTACGATCGGCCGGGAATTCAATCATACCATTCGAATCATCGGCACGGATGTGCATGAAGGCACCCTCCCGCAGGTCGGCACGTTTCTGGAGGTGCAGCCGGAAACTCTGGTCCTCTCCTGCATAAAAAAGGCCCAAGCCGGAGATGCCGTCATCGTGCGCCTGTTCAATCCCACCGACAAGCCCCAGGCCGCTCGTATTCAATGCCCTGCGGATCTGCTCGGCCAGGTGAAGCAGGTGCAGGAGGTGGATTTGCTGGAACGACCTGTAGAGAAATCCACTCTAGCCCACAGCAACAACACCCTACAGGTTGAGATTCCAGCCCATGCCATCACCACCCTCAAAATCGCATTGGTGTAACCCCCACCCGCCCCTTTTACAGGAAAATTTATGGTCACTGTATCCTACAATTCCAAGGCTATTCTCCTGGGCAACAAGCCGGAAATTCTTATTTCCGGCGCGGTCCATTATCCGCGAGCCACGCCGGCGATGTGGCCCGCGATTCTCCGGGAATCGAAAAATGCTGGCCTTAACACCATAGAAACTTACGTGTTCTGGAATCTCCATGAACACCAACGGGGACATTACGATTTTACCGGCCGGCTGGATTTGCCGCATTTCCTGGATTTATGCCACCAGCAGAAAATGCATGTAATCCTGCGCATCGGCCCGTATATCTGCGCGGAAACCAATTTCGGCGGTCTGCCGCCATGGTTGTTGGATGTCAAAGGCCTGGTGGCACGCACCAATAACGAACCCTTCAAGCATCACATGCTGGAATGGTGTAAGGTGCTGATGGCCAAAGTCGGCGACTACCAAGCCACGCGGGGCGGGCCGATTATTCTCGCCCAGTTGGAAAATGAATATAACAATGTCGCCGCCCGCTACGGCCGCGATGGGCAGGCCTACGTCCAATGGTGCGCCTCCCTGGCCCCCATACTCGGGCTTACGATTCCGATGATCATGTGCGAAGGTCAGGCCGAAGGCGTCATTTCCACCCTCAACGGTTTTCTGGCCGCCAAAGCCGTGGCCAAGCACCGCGTGCACCATCCCGACCAACCAGCCCTGTGGACGGAAAATTGGCCCGGATGGTACGACATTTTCGGCTATCGCCACCATACCCGTGATCGCCGCGAGATTGCCTATAACCTGATGCGGTTCTTTGCCACCGGCGGCACCGGGGTGAACTATTATATGTGGTTCGGCGGCACCAATTTCGCGCGCGAAGCCATGTACCTGCAAACCACCTCCTACGATTTTGACGCTCCGCTGGATGAATACGGCCTGCCCACCAGCAAATCTCGCCACCTGGGCTGTCTGCATAAGGCCATTCTCGCCAACAAGGCTTTTTTGCTTACGGGTCGTGATCCCAAGATCAAGGTGCTGGTGCCTCCGCTGGAAGGAGAGTCCCTGCCGCAACTAGCCGTGTATACCTTCAAACACGGTAACGAATCACTGCTGTTGGCCATCAACAGCCAAAAGATACCCGCCGCTGTCACTGCCGGCCACAAAGCTCTGCATCTGGAGCCGCAATCGGCCCAGTTGCTCAAACAAGCCGGCGGCCGGACACGCGTGATTTTTTCCTCCCATGAACAACTCACCCGGCTTATTCGCCGCGGTTGGAAGCCGCTGGAACTGGATCTGGATTGGCGGGAATTTGCCGAACCTTTGGTGCGGCCGGAATTGCCCGGCCTAACCCTGGATCGCCCAGTATCCATGCTGCCACATACTCGGGATCTCACCGATTACGCCTTCTACAACACCGAACTTACCAGTGCCGTGGGCCGCACTCTCACCCTTACCCTGCCGATGGTGCGCGATTTTTCCACCGTGTTTCTTAACGGCGTGTGCGTGGGCCGCCAACCCGCCAGGCTGCTGGAAAACAATACCGGTGAACAGTGGAAGCATACGTATAAGATCCGCTTGCGCCAAGGACGCAACACCCTGCAAGTTCTGGTTTCAGCCATCGGCCTGATCAAAGGCGACTGGATGATCGATGCCCCCATGACCGAAGAGAAAAAAGGCTTGATCGGCGACGTTGCCATCGACGGCCGACCCACCCGGCTGACCTGGCGGCTTTCGGTGGGTTTGATGGGGGAATACCTGCGGTGTTTTCAGGAACTCCCCGGCCAATTGGTCCCTTGGCGCAGGCTAGCGCCGCGCACCAGTGCTCCACTACGCTGGTTTCGCACCACCTTTGGTCCGCTACCTTTCACCGCGTTGGGGTACGCCATTCATCCCGGTTCCCTCTACAAGGGCATGTTTTATCTTAATGGCCACCACTTGGGGCGCTACTGGCAGTTGCCCGCGCTGGAACAGAAGGAAGCCGGTGACGAAAACGTCCTTATCCCCGGCAGCCCCGTCGGAGAGCCGGTACAGTGCTACTATCATCTGCCGAAGGAATTGCTCCAAAAGGTGAACACCTTGGTGGTTTTTGAGGAGACCACCGCTACCCCATGGAACCTGCGTGTGCATGAACGCACCACCGTGTAAGCGTCTTGGCGGTTTCATGCTGCATTTTCCCTGGTGCGCCAGGATGGTAACATCAGGGCAAGGAGAACAACTGGCCATGAGACGGTTATCCTGGTCTTTTCTTCGGATATTCCGGCTTCACGGGATCAAATGGGGCTGGGGAGCATTGTTGCTCGGGTGTATCGCTATAGCTTGGCGGCCTGGTCTGGCGGCGGCCGCTCCAATGCAAAGAATTGTGGTAGCCTCGAATTCACGGGGGTTTATGCTGGCCCAATCGCACCAGCCTTTTCATCCATGGGGATTTAATTACGGCCGGTCCCACCTGCTTGAGTATTACTGGATCAAGCATTGGCCAATGGTGGTACGGGACTTTCACAACATGAAGGCCATGGGAGCCAACGTGGTAAGGGTACATCTGCAATATGGCCGCTTCATGCGCGGCCCGAATCAACCCGACCGGCGGCAATTCAAAGCGTTGGCGGCACTTTTAGCCCTGGCCCAGCGCACCGGTCTGTACCTGGACATCACCGGCTTGGGCTGTTACCGCCGGGCCGCCACCCCCAAATGGTATAACGCCATGGGCCGGCGGCGGCGCTGGGCGGCCCAGGAAACCTTTTGGCGACTGGTGGCCGCAGACTGTGCTTCCAGCCCCGCCGCATTCTGCTATGACCTGGTCAACGAGCCGCTCTCGCCGGCAGGTCAACGCCCACCGGGTGCGTGGCAGCCGAACAGTTCCTTCGGCGGTTATGATTTTCTGCAATACATTGCCCTAAGGCCCGGCCCGGATGGGCGCGAAAAATTGGCGGTGCGCTGGATTGAAGCCATGACCAGAGCCATTCGCCTGCGCGATAAACATACCTTGATTACCGTGGGCCTTCTGCCCTGGGTAAAAGGGTGGAAATGGCTGTCGGGATTTGTGCCGAAGGTGATTGCGCCGCATCTGGATTTCATCAGCGTGCATATTTACCCCAATTCAAAAGATTTGTCGGAGGCCATGATCGGCCTGCGCAAATGCGCTGTCGGCAAGCCGGTGGTCATCGAAGAAACATTTCCGCTTTCGTGCAGTCCACAACAGGAACAGACTTTTCTGCTGCAATCCAGAGCCATCGCCTGCGGCTGGCTGGGGCATTACAATGGCAAAACCATCGCCCAGTATCAGGCTCTGGCCCGACAGGGCCGGTTGTCCATTGCCCAAGCCCTTTATTTGGCGTGGGAGCGCATGTTCGTCAAGCTTGGACCGCGCCTTGTGAATTCACGGCACCAGACCAGAGCGCCTTGATTTTAGGCATCCATCCACGTCCAGTGGCAGGCCCTACCGCCCATAAACTCCCCCAGTGTGGCCCCAAGCCACGAGATGACCTTCCATCGCCAGAATCAACTTTTTGGCCGTGGCACCCGCCGGTACCGGCGGCATGTCATTTAACGCGTAAACCAAAATGTGATAATGATGCGCCTTGCCGGGCGGCGGAGCGGGACCGCCGTAGCCGATGTTGCCGAAACCATTTTTGCCCTGCCGACTACCCCGCGGCACCGGCGGGTGCGGCACGGTTTTGACCCCCACCGGCAGCCCGCGCACAGTCGCGGGGATGTCCCAGATGACCCAATGGATAAAGGCCTCAGGCCCGGGTGCGTTTGTATCTTCCACGATTACGGCAAAAGATTTTACATGGGGCGGTACGTGACTCCATTGCACGGGTGGAGAAATATCTTTGCCATCGGCGGTGAACTGCCGGGGCCAACGGGTGCCCGGCCTAAACGCCAAGCTGCGCACGGCTAATTTCCGCAGGCCCCGCGGGTGGGGCGATAGGGTGCTGGCCCGCGGCCGATGCGGCAGGTACAAAACCACCACCAGTCCTATCAGTACCATCACCACCGCCAGGAGAATTCTGCGCATGAGCCACCGCTGTGTTAGCTGAACTCGTCGTAAGAAATCTGCGCGGCCTTAATACCCGCTGCTTCCAGCATTTGCAGGGAGGCCTGAATCATCAGTGGTGGACCACACAGATAAAATTCAATTTCCGCGGGATTTCCGTGGCCGTTCCGGAACTGCTCCCGGAAGACCTCGTGGACCAGACCGGTGGGGCCGGTCCATTGGTCCGATGGCTGCGGCTCGGAAAGTGCCACATGAAAGCTGAAGTTCGGACAGCGGGCGGCCAGAGCGTTGAAGTAATCCTGATAAAACAATTCTCTTAGTGAACGGGCCCCGTACCAGAAGCTGACATTGCGGCTGGTATGCAGGGTATCAAATAAATGCGAAAGGTGGGCCCGCAATGGTGCCATTCCCGACCCACCCCCCAGGTAAACCATTTCCT
>JABEVA010000312.1 GCA_013044065.1 Phycisphaerae bacterium | reverse complement strand
GGCGTGATCATTGCACCTTCAAAAATCAACACGTTCATCAACAATATGTATCGCCAGAACAATGGCTACACACTGTTGAACGTGCAGATCCGCACGGTGGATCCCATTGATGCCATCACGCACGGGTATGTTTATGGGGCCGTACCCGCCGTGGAGGCGGATTTCCTCTTTGAAGATATCCTATTCAACCAATGGAATGGCCGCGTGATGCCAGCCGCCTATCGTCGGAGGTTTGGAATTGTCGTGCATCAGGCCGGGTCAGGGCGTTCATTTCCCGGAAATCGAGGCTCGCCATGAAGATGAAAAATATAAATCCCCTGGAACAGCACGTCGAAAAAGTGGTGGCGGTAGTGGTGGTTCTCCTTGTCGCGTGGTTGTGTTACCGGAACATCTTCCAAGATCCTGATGCTGTGGTTTTGCCGGGCAGTATGTCGGGCAAAGTAATGCCGGGGCGTGTGGGTGAAAAAATTAACCAGGCTGTGGATACCCTGAGGAGATCGGTAAAGGATGCCGAGAGCTCCGCGAATGTTCAGCGCGGTGTCATTCCGGATTATCAACAAATATACACACTCTCCCAGATACAACCGCTCGCTTCCGCGTTGACGCAATTACCGGCCGTTCCCTTCGGTCCGAGAAATCAGCCCCTGCAAAATACGATAAATCCCGTGGCTAAAAACTGGGTTTTTCACGTGCCGCGTGTTCCCCGCCTGACCGAGCTCAAGGCCGTGCAGGGTCGTGGCGTGGCCACCGATACTCCTGTGCCGCAGGATATTCACTGGGTGGAGTTAACGGCAATTTTTCCATTAACGCGCTGGCATAAGAGCCTGGCCGGCGGCAGTCATCTTAAGGCTGATGAATCGGGCTTGCCGCGGTCCTATCGGCGCACCACGTTCTACCGAGTTCAAGTGCGGCGTCAGCCGCGTCTGCCGAGCGGCCAGTGGGGGCCGTGGGTACCGGTAAAGGGGACGTACCTGCAGCCGCTGCCGCAGGTGGATTTGTCCCATGCGACACCGAGACAAATTGCCGCGGCATTGGGATTGCTGGATCAAGCGCGGAGTCAGATCATCACGCCGGCTTTCCACACGCTGGAGGCCACGCGACACCTGATAGCGCCGGTCAATCAGCCGCAGCCCCCTGTGGTTCCGCAGCCAGGTCCTGGTGGAGTGCCACCCTTTAGGGGGGGCTTCCCTCCGCGTCCTGGTGCCTTCAATAATGGCCCGGCGGGCGCGGGTGGTGCGCAGGCCGCCATGGCCCGTATGCTGCAAATGCAACGGATGCAACAATTGCAGAGGGCACGTCAACAGCAACAAATACTACAGCAACAGATGCAGCAGCAACAAATGCAAGAGCAACAAATGCAGCAGAATAACGGTGTACTGCAGGAGCCGCCGCAGGGGGCAGGTGTTTCGGGCGGCAATGGTGCCGGGCTTACCGATATTCCAGTGATCTTTTATGACCAGACGGCCCTGCCGGGGGAGCAGTACCGTTACGAAATGAGAGTGGTATTGTATAATCCGGTTTTTGAATTTCCCTATCATCTGACGGACCCCGCAGCCAAATCGCAGGCCTGGTTGGTCAGCGCGTGGAGTAAACCAACCAAGTCGGTGAAAATTCGCCAGTCAGAGTACTTCTTCCTGGTCAGCAGTCAGTTGGGCTCGCAGGGACAAGCGTCCTTCAGGATATTCAAATGGGTTCAAAACGTCTGGACAGTGGCCGATGAGTGGGTGGCTCCCGGCCAAGCCATCGGTAATGTTCAACAGGTACCTTTGATGAACAACGTTACTGGTGCTTTGCAAAATCAACCGGTGAATTTTTCCACCGGGTATACTCTGGTGGATGCCAAAGAAAACGCATCCGGAAGTTCGTTGACAATAGTGGTGGAGCATCCCAACGGCAGTTTGAGCTTGCGAACCTCCGCTTGGGATGCGGCGAACCCGGAGCAAAGTCGTTTGAATGCTCGAGTGACGCAAACCGGTATTGCACCGACTCCGGTGGTGCCGGGGGTTCCCAAGCCGTAGGCATCAGGGTTTAGGGCCGAAGGTTGCGGTCCGTTCGGTTGGGCAACTAGATTTCAGTTGCAAGAGTTGTCCAGCCGTTTTACACTATCGCAGGTGTGGCCTCGGGCACCGGGGCGGTCTGACAGAGAGCATCCGAAGAGAGAGCGACAGATGGGAGTGCGAATAACCCGACTCCGGACGGATCAAAAGTGCCGGCGGAGTGTTAAAAAATATCCCAGCGTAGGACGTTGTTAAGACTTCGTAGGACTTTGTGCGGTAAATTAGGAGTAGAGTCTTGAAGAAACAAATTCGATCAAGGGTGCTCGCGTTAGGCGTTGCCGGTGTGTTGGTTGCGGGGGGCGCTTTGCCTCTGATTCCCATGGCGGTAGCTCAGACGCAGGGAACAGCGTCCGCGGCAGAGCTTCTCACACGTGGTGCGACTTTGCTCAAGCAATCGCAATTTGCCACCGCGAAAAAAGTGCTGCTGTCGATTAATCCCTCGCAGTTGACTCCGGTCGACCGAACCACTCTGGAAAGTTTGCTGGAAAAAGCGGATGTCGGATTGGCCGCCTCCGCTAAGGCCGAGGATATTTTCCACAATGCCGAGATGTCGTTTCAGGACGGTCATCTGGCCCATGCGGCGAGTTTGTATCGGTACCTGATTCAAGACTCCAGCGCTGCTCCGGAAATTCGCCGGGATGCCCAAGACAATCTTGCCCTGACCGAGGCCAAGCAGAAGGAAATGGTTCCCGCGATGAACCAATTGCTGCAAAAGGCCATTGCGGCCTACAACGCCAAAAATTACGATGCGGCCGAAGCGGACCTTTATACCATTCGCAAGAGTGGCGTGGATTTGGGTAACAATAACAATGTGCCAGCCACTTACGAAAACCTTATCGCGCAGCAGCGTGTGGCTCAGGTGAATGCCATTATCGCAGCGGAAAAGGCAAAGGCTGCAGCGGCCGCTGAATCCCGGCTCAAGGCCCAGCGGCAGGCGGCACAAGCCGCCCAGGCTGCCAAAGAGGCCAAGCTGGCGATGGCCCAAAGGCAGGCGGCGGCGCATGCGGCTCAGTTGGCGGCGGCCCGCCAGGCTCAAGAGGCGAAAGCCGCGGCTGCTGCACATCAGTTGGCGATGCAGAAAGCCGCTGCGGCTGCAGCGCTTGCCGCCCACGAGCAGCAGGTACAACAACAATTAGCGGCCCAGCAAAATCAGCAGGAAACGCAGCGTGCGGCTCAGCGGTCTGCGGCGGCCTTAGCGGCCCAGAAACAGGCCGAGCAAGAAGCTGCCGCGGCTAAACTGGCGGCTGAGCAAAAGGCCCGTGAGGCGGCTGCGGCTAAACTGGCGGCGGAGCAAAAGGCCAAACAGGCTGCGGAAGCGGCAGCGGCCGCGGCAGCCCGTGAAAAG
>JABEVA010000311.1 GCA_013044065.1 Phycisphaerae bacterium | reverse complement strand
GGCCAGATAATACGGACGCAGCGCCAGAAAAAGCTCATCCACCGCCGGCGTGGTGGAACCGGCGTACAAGTCCTTTTTAATGCGCCAGTAGCGGTTAATTTCCGCAGCGCAGGCCAGCCAATCGCCTTGCTGCAGGGCGGCGGCGCACGCCCGACTGCACTGCATAAGTTCGCTAAAAAGCACCATTGTGCCGGGCTCACGCGACAAATACCGGCCCATCACCTGGCGCAGGATATTGCGGGCCAGCCGCTGTTGACCGGTGAAATACACGACCAGGCGCTCCTGCAAGGCGTGGATCTGCCGCGTGGACAAAGGTATCTTGTTTACACGTATAGTCTGGGCCAGGCCGGGTTTGGTTCGAGCGATTTTAACACCGCCGACGATTCCCCCAACCTGATCCTGCCAGCCGCCGCCGGTGCCCAGCAACTGCTCCAGGAGCAAGGTTTGATCAAAAAGCGTGGCGTGATCATAGGGCAAACCCATGGCCGCGCGCAGCACAGCCAATGTGGTGGCTCCTAGGATGGAACTGGTGCCCATGCCGGATCCTTTGGGCAAATTGCTGGCGGTGGTCAATTCAAACCCCTGGCCATTGCCATTGACGCGGGCGAGCCATCTTTTGAGGGAGTTTTCAGCCGGTCGTGGAGTCAGGCCGACGAGCCGGAGCGCGGCGATCTGCAAAGCCAATGGGTCGCGGGGGTCCAGTGGGCGGTGAAAAACGGCCAGATCGGAAATCTCAAGCGTTTTGCCCAGATCTCGGGCCACCAGACGCACCCGGCAATCGGGCAGCGGTCGGAAGCTCGACTCGATTGGTGCGGCGTCATTTAAGTTCACGGCCACGTTCACCACCGATCCACCATGGTCCAGACAAAAGGGTGGTGTATCGGTCCAGCCACCAGCCAAGTCAAGGCGAACCGGAGCCGTAGCGGCCAGCGGATGCTGAGAGCAAATTTGTGCACTTTGAGATAGCTCAGACCATGGCTTGCGGCTGGGTTCGGATCGGGCCAGTTCCAGAGCGTCGCGGATATTGTTGAAGGCCTCCCGGCGCAGTGTGGTGGTGGTAGCTGGAATCTTGACCAACCGCCGCGGGAAGACAGGCCGGTCGATTATTTCCGCCAAGGACCAGTGCAGGCGGGCTCGATGAAGCAGGGGGATGGCTGTATTGCCGGCCGCCGCATACACCAGGTTCAGTAACTGCTCATAGCCCGCGGGTCCAAAATGATGAATCCCATTTTGAACGGATGCGGCTGTTCGCGTTCCAACCGCGTCCACCCATTGCAGGCCTTGCAGGATTCCGGATATCTTGTCGCGGTGTTCCGCCAGGGCCGCGGGATCCGCCAGCTCTAAAATATCAGCCATGGAGTAGCGCCGCGCTTTTTGCCAGGCCTTGCGCTGCCTTTGTTTCAGGGCGTGCGGCCGGATGCACCAAAGAATGTGATCAATATTGCCAAGCCGACTGGAACCGGTAAAGAGTTTGGCGTTCCATAGGATGAATTCGGTATGGGAATTGGGCCAGATATCGTTGGGCGAGAGCTTGGCCTGCCGCAGCCATTCCCGCAGGTTGATGTTGCAAAAGCGGTCATTGGTTTTTGGATCATCGTGAATTCCACAAATCACCGAAACGGTGAAGCGGCGGCCACCGTCAACAACCGGAACGCTGAAAATCACCGTGTTGGAGGGTATCTGCAGTGGTGCAGCCGCAGTCGCTATGTTCAGGTTGGAAAGCACACATCCGGATGCGATGCGCATGGGTGCGGCCAGGAGCGAGTTTTCGATAAGCACGTGTGATCCTATGCCCGCGGCTGGCGTGGTGATAACGCTCTGATAGACTCTGGCCGATGGCGGAATCGAACTTTGCGAGGCGACGCGGACATTGTGTGCGAAAAGCCCACACGCCGGAGCTTGGTCCAATCCGGTCATGGCGTTGCGAAACTGGAGTGTGGTGCCAAGGTGTTGGAAATGGGCGTGGGGTAATTCGTGGCAGCGCAACGGCGAGTCCTTCAGGGCCTCCCGCAAACCGACGGTGAGTTGGCGCAGAGGCCCGCTGGTGGCGGATGGCACAGCTTTGCCGACCAGCGCAGCGGGTACAATATCGGCATACAGGTCAATGCGCTGGCGGGTTTTCAAGTGCCAGGCAGGAGTGTATTGCGAAGATAACTTTTGCAGCGACAGCGTGGCCTTGGCATCAAAAAAAAGCAGGCCGGAATCAATGAGGACTCTATCGTTTTCATCGGTCGCACCCGCCCGGCGCATCTGGGCCAGCGTGGCTTTCTGAAGCGTAGCGGCCACCAGCGGGAAAACCTCGCGTCGGCCGCTATCGGCCTGAGTCCGCCCGCGCGATGCTGCCACAAAAACGCCATGCTGCCGACCCAATTCGGCCGGCGCTCGCATCGAAAGCGCCGTGATTCCCGCCGGCGGCTGCGGCATGCCGCCGGCATCAAATAAAAGGAACACATCGCCCGCAGCCACCAGCAGGCCCGGTCCAAGACGCTGTGGCAATGCTGCCACCATCAAATACAGATGATCAAAAATAGTCATCAACTGGCCGTCCGGCCGAATCATCGGCAGAGGAGCAAAGATTTTGCCCAAGGGCGAAAATTGCGGCAGTCGCTGTGACGCACCGCCAGAGTGTATGAGCAGGATGCGCAAGGAATCGATGCCTCGTGTGTCGCCGAGAGTTTTTTGATGCCTGGCAATGGCGGCAATGGCTCCGAATGTGGCTCCGCCTGAGCCGGCGCGAAAACCCGGCGGGTCCGGGACGACCAGAGTTTTCTGACTGGCCGGAAAAAAGGAGCCCATGGGGCCAACGCCGGAAGTACGCAGGTCAAACTCGTGTTGATAACCCGCAGCCTGGTGTTGATTGGCCGCGGTAAGTACCAGATAATCCCAACTCAGACCAGCCTGATAACCGATGAGCGCCCGCTTATACGCTTGTGAGGCACGGGCAACAAGGCCTTGAATTTCGGCAATTGCACGGGTGCGATGTTGAGGATCGGCCATTTATTTCTCCGATAAGATCATAACCGGCCCCCTAAATGTTTACAAAAATTGGGGCGCAGATGGCGCTGGAGCGGGGCCGTGGCGTTGTGCCATCCCGTTTGAAATGCATCTTCCCCGCAAGCTGGTTTGCGGTGGCCTAGCGGATCTCCAGACATCG
>JABEVA010000310.1 GCA_013044065.1 Phycisphaerae bacterium | reverse complement strand
GGCTTGATTGCGGCGACGGCGGATTACGGCTCTCCGGTGGTGGCCGCCATCCATCGGGACAACGTTATGGCCACACAATTCCATCCGGAGAAAAGCCAGGGGGTGGGCAGCACCATTCTCCGCAATTTTGCCGAATGGTCCTGCTAGAGGCTTTGCGCCAATGTCCATTGAACTTATACCCGCCATTGACTTGCGTGAGGGCAAAGTAGTGCGTTTGTTGCGCGGTGATTATGCCCGGCAGACCAGCTACGCCGTCGATCCCGTGGATACCGCCAAAGGGTTTCAAGACGCGGGCTGTCGATGGCTCCACGTTGTGGATCTGGATGGTGCCCGTGACGGTCACCCGGTGAATCTGCCCATCATTGAAAAAATTGTGCGGGCCACGTATTTGCGGGTGGAAGTGGGCGGTGGAATACGTACCAAAGAGACGATGGAGCACCTGCTGGCCTGCGGTGTGCATCGCCTGGTTCTGGGCACACGGGCCATTGCGGATTTCGACTGGTTTGCGATGATGGTGCATGATCCGCAGTTTCGGCAAAGGTTGATCCTGGGACTCGATGCCCGCGATGGTCGTGTGGCCACCCACGGTTGGACGCAACAGCAAGACCAGACGCCCGACGCTTTGAACATCGCCCGAGCGGTGAGGAACTGGCCCCTGGCGGCTATCATCTACACCGATATCGCTCGTGATGGTGCCCTGGTGGGGCCGAACATTGCCGCGACTGGGCAACTTCTGGAAGCGGCGGCCGATATACCGATAATTCACAGCGGCGGAATCACCACGTTGGAAGACATTGCCGCGCTCAAGGCGTTGCCTTTAGCCGGGATCATCGTGGGCCGGGCGTTGTATGAAGGGCGCTTGCAAGCCCGACAGGCCGTGGATCTCTTAGCGGCAACTTCCTGACCGCGCGGCTATAATACCGCCATTGGAGGCCTTGATTTGGCACAGGTTCGTGGACAATCCGATCTCTCCCGTTTGGTGGAAGATATTATTGCGACGTATCGGGAATTCCCGGCCACGCAGTACATTGGCACCAATTCCCTGCCCAGCAGGGATATTATCATCCATCTGATCGGGATGATCAGGGAATTGCTGTTTCCCGGCTTTTTCGGCAAGCAAAGTTTGTCCGAGGCGGATTTGTCGTACCATGTCAATTCCATGGTCAGCGGCGTGCGCGATGCCCTGTTTGACCAGATTCGCCGGGCCATCCGCCATCAGCAGCAGCGGGGGGGTAACACTGAGTGTAAAGACTGCGATGCGACGGCCGCGGCATTGACGGATGAATTCCTGGGTTCCATCCCGAAAATTCGCCGCACACTTTCAACTGATGCTCAGGCCGCCTTTGACGGCGACCCGGCCGCCGGCAGCGTTGACGAAATCATTTTTTCGTATCCCGGATATCTGGCCATCAGCATTTATCGTATCGCCCATGAACTTTGCGTGCTGCACGTGCCGCTGATTCCGCGAATTATGACCGAATACGCCCACAGCCTGACCGGGATTGATATTCATCCGGGGGCGTCGATCGGGGAGTATTTTTTTATTGACCATGGCACGGGAGTGGTCATCGGCGAAACCACCATCATCGGCCGCAATGTCAAAATATATCAGGGCGTCACGCTGGGGGCGCTATCCACACGCGGGGGCCAGCAACTGCGTGGTTCCAAGCGTCATCCCACGATTCAAGATGATGTGATGATTTATCCCAACGCCAGTATTCTTGGTGGAGAAACGGTGATTGGGGCAGGCGCCACCATCAATGGCAATGTGTTTATCACCCAATCGGTGCCCCCCAACACCCGGGTGAGCGTCAAACACCCGGAACTGCAATACCGCAATCGTCCGCCGCGCGAATTTGTGCAGGAACTGCCCCTTGATTTTCAGATCTAAACCGGTCTAAGCCGGGCACCTCGTTCGGCCCGACGCCGCCAATTCAAATGGGCTTGACACGCTTCTGGCGGAAATACGCCTCAACCGCCTTGAGCCGGGCATTGATGCTCTGATGCAGGCTGGGGTTCATGGCGGTGTGGCCGAATCGAAGCTCATAGAAAATGTGTACCAGTTCGGCCGCTTCAGGCGCTACATCCTGGCGCGTATGAATGACCTGATTGACATATTCGAGCGGGGTTTGGGCGGTGGTTTTAAGGCTGCCTGTTTTCTGCAAAATTCGCATCAGCCGGTCAAAAAAGGCCAAGTCCCGCCGCAATTGGCGATGCGTTTTAGCATCGAGGCCCTGAAGAATTTTGGGCAGCACACTGGTCTTACGTCGCCGACGGCGGTACGTAAACCATCCGATTAAAATCAGGGAGATGATGGCCATGGCTGCCGCCACAATTTTGGGAAACCATCCGGTGCGCCGGTGCATAAGCCAGTTTCGCAGGGCCATGAGCGCTGCGCGGACTTCATTGAGCGCCGCGAAAAGGGTAGTTTTTGCCATAAATAACACGTAATGAATAATCTGCGTTCGCATGATGGCGTTAAAAGCCACAATGTCCTGCAGCCATTGCAATCTTATCCACTGGAAAAATTGGGCAATACTGGAATACCATCTCCGGGGGGCCTCCACGCTGGTGAGAGAAGAGGCCGGTGAGGGGTCAAAAGTCCGCCAGCCGAGTCCCGGAATCCATACCTGAACCCAGGTATGAGCAAATTTTTGCCGCACGACGTAATATCCCGCAATACGGTTGTAATCACCTCCATGATACCCCGTGACCATGCGTGCCGGAATCCCCACGCTGCGGCAGAACATAATCATGGCCGAGGCGAAATATTCGCAATAACCACCCACTTTTTGCTTATTGAGGAGAAAATCGACCGTCGGATCCAATCGGATATCAATCGGTGTCATATGGAAGGAATAATGATAATTGGTTTTAAGATAGTTACAGAAGCGTGCGGCAATTTCCTCGTCCAGGGCCGCTTTATGGATGGCTTTGCGACGCTTAACCAGCAGCTTCCCGACGATTTTTCGCGCCATCTTCGCCACCACTGCCGGAATCGGCGAGGAGCGCACCACAAAGGTAGCTTGTGGTTCAAACGGCTCGTAAGAGTAGTAGGTTGGAAACAAATGGGGCTGGCTTGCCCCGAGCAGTAGCGGGTTATACCTGCGTGGGCTTGCAACGGTGTATTGCAGATGGCGGGTGTGCGGAGAAATGCTCAGCAGCATGCCGTTGGGTTGACGGACCACATTATGGATATCATGGGACGATAGTGTAACCACGGGAGATATCGCGAAAATATTGGCCGTGTGGCTGATCAGATTCAGGCGAACTCTTTGCACAATGAGTTGATCTACCGCGTAGGTATGCGGTCCAGATGGAATCAAGACCAGCGGCCGACCCGCATGCACGGTATAGGTTCTGGCCCGGCGTTCAACAGGCGTGGAATGTATCCATTCCCGGGTGTGTGCGTCGTAGACATCAAGGATGGAGCCGGCAAAGTAGGGCTGATAAGCAACACCGCCGATATTTTTTCCGTTTTCCGATAAGCTGATTTCCGCCACAATGGCATTGCTCTGACGCAGCGTTCCGTTTCGGCCCAAGCGCACATGATTGGTAAATCCGGTTTGCGTCTGCTGGCCATGAATGCGCCAGTTGGCCAGTATTCCGGGCATACCGCTCCGCGGAAACAAAACAAACACGAACGACGCGAAGACAAAGAGCGTGATGGCGGATCCCCAGAAAATGCGCCGGATGTCCCGGGCCATCACCGGATTCTGGCCGATCATCAGCATGGCTCGGTCCGAAGCGGCATGTTGCAGCAACGCCCGCTGCGTTTCACAGCGCAGATGAAAGACCAGGCTCACATAAAGCCCCAACCCCAGATAGCACACCAGCGTTATGGCAAAAATCGCCGAGGTGGTCAGGATGGCCGTGGAAAGGACCAGCAGCAGCGTCAAAATCAGTATCTGGCCATAATCGCGGTTGGTTTTTACCTCGTAGAGTTTGCATAAAATCAACCCTACAATAAAATGACCCAGCGCCAAAATCAGGTTGGGCTGATGAAATACAATCAGTTCGCACGCCAGAATCAGGGCATCGACCAGTACCGCAAAGGTAATAATCCAACGCGGAATCGGCGGCCCATCACTGGCTTCCACCAGCCACCAGCTCACGGCCGTAGCCAGAAACGCAAACGCCATCAAGGAAAAGTTTTGCGTTGCCCAAGTAAAGCCAAACATGCTCAACAGAGCGAGCATGTAGGCTAGAAGTGGAAATCGGCGTAAAAGAGCCATGGTGATATTGTTTCCCGTCGGGCACGCCTGGCAATCATTCATCCGTGGTGGCCGCTGGGGCCGGATCCTACACCACTCCCACGTGCAACTCTTCAAGTTTGCGCAACGACAGCGGCAGTTCAAAGTGCATGTCTTCATTGGTAACGTGCCGCGATTCCACACTGGCCCCATAGCGCTTCTGCAACATGGTGATAATTTCCTGTACCAGGTCTTCCGGAGCGGAAGCTCCGGCAGTGATCAATACGGTGGTGATGCCCTCAAACCAGGCGTGGTCAATATGGGAACAGTCATCAACCAGATGGGCTCGTGTTCCCCGATTCTCCGCCATTTCCACCAGCCGCTTCGAATTGGAACTGTTCTGGCTGCCCACCACCAGCACCAGATCACATTCGCTGGCCAGTGTTTGCACCGCCGTCTGGCGATTGGTGGTGGCGTAACAGATATCTTCCTTGGGCGGGTTTTGAATGCGTGGAAATTTGTTCCGCAGGGCGGCGATAATCGCCGATGCGTCATCCAGACTCAAGGTGGTCTGCGTCAGATAGGCAATGCGATGATCAGAGGGTATGACCAGATGGCGAACATCATCCACGCTTTCCACAATGCGAATGGAATCAGGTGCCTCGCCCAGCGTACCCACCACCTCATCGTGGTCTGCATGGCCGATGAGCACAATGGTGAACTTCTGGCGGGCGTAGCGAATGGCTTCATTGTGGACCTTGGTGACCAGCGGACAGGTGGCATCCACCTGGATCAGTCGCCGTTCATCGGATTTTTTACGCACATCCGGCGAAACACCATGGGCACTGTAAACGACTGTGGAACCTTCCGGTACCTCATCAATCGAATTGACAAAAACCACACCCTGATGTGTAAAGCGATCCACCACATGCCGATTATGGACAATCTCATGGTACACATAAACCGGTGCTCCCTTAAGCAGCAGCACCCGTTCCACACATTCAATGGCCATATTCACGCCGGCGCAAAATCCCCGCGGGTTCGCCAAAAGAATTTTCATGGCTTGTAGCTCCTGAAAAGGGGTTGGTTCATTTTTCCTTTGGTGCCCTGCAGATGGCCTGCCACGGCCCATCCATGGATGGCGGGCAGATGCCCAAACCACCAATTATCATATAATAATAGCAGGTGGGCTTTTCACCAAGCAAACGGATGGCCGGACTGCGGCCGGAGTTTTCACCGGAAGGGGTTTCACAGTGTCCATCATGGATAGTCAGCTTGCAACCGGTGTGGCTGTGCCCCACGGAGTACCTGCCGGGGTGCTGGCCGCCTATAACCGGGCCGACGATCCCCTGGCGGCCCAGCGGTACACTTGGGAATTGGCCCACAGCCACTATGAGAATTTTCCCGTGGTCTCTCAACTCCTGCCACGCTACCTTCGGCAGGATTTTTGTAACATTTACGCTTTTTGCCGTATCGCCGACGATCTCGGCGATGAAGTTCATGATAGCGCTTTGTCGCTCACCCTTCTGGCCGATTTTCGCCGGCGCACCCAGGAATGCTATAGCGGTACGCCGACCACGGCTGTTTTTATGGCACTCGCCCAGACTATTCGCCGCCACCAGATTCCTCTGGAGCCGTTTTTGGATTTAATCAGCGCCTTCGAGCAGGATCAAACGGTGACCCGTTATGAAAACTTCGCTCAGGTGCTGGATTATTGTCGGCGTAGCGCCGACCCGGTGGGGCGGCTGGTATTGTATATGTGTGGGTATCGCGATCCGCAGCGGCAACAGCTTTCGGATAAAACCTGCTCCGCGCTGCAACTGGTTAATTTTTGGCAGGATGTACGGCGTGATATTTTGGAACGCGATCGAGTTTATTTGCCGGCCGATTCCATGCGACGCTTTGGCGTATCGGTCCAGCAGTTGCGGGATGGCCGTGTGGATGCCAACTTCCGCGCACTCCTGGCGTTTGAATGCGACCGGATCGCCGGAATGTTCGCCCAGGGACGTGAATTATTGCCGCTGATACGCCTGTCGCTAAGACCGCAGATTGCCCTGTTCGGTTTGGGTGGTGTGGCGGTCTTGCGGGCCATCCGACGGGCGGATTATGATACCCTTAGCCATCGACCGGCGCTTTCCAAAATGGACAAACTGCGTCTGCTGGTGCCGGCAGGCATCGGGTCGCTCATGGCGAGCGTGTTCCCACGGAGATCCGCATGACACTGGCGCTTACCGACGTTCGGCGATCCGTGCTGGATTCACAGGCCTTTTGCCGCCGGGTTGCCCGCACCCAGGCGCGCAATTTTTATTACGGTCTTAAGTTGCTGCCCGAACCGCAGCGCTCCGCCATGTTCGTTTTGTACGCTTATATGCGGCGCGCCGATGACCTTGCGGACCAGACCGCCGATGCCCAGTTGAGCGTTCGGCAGGCCAATTTGCAGCGCTATCGCAGTCTCACCCATGCGGTGCTGCGCGGCGAAACCTGGGCCGATGATGATTGGCCGGGTTGGCCGGCATTTGCGGCGATGGTGCGGCAATTTGCCCTCCCCGTCCATCTTTTTGACTCCATGGTCGATGGACAGATTCATGATCTTACCCCGGTGCGGATGGAAACTTTCCAGCAACTCTGTGCTTATTGTTATCAGGTAGCCGGAGTGGTGGGCTTGGCCAGCGTGCATATCTGGGGATTCACCGGAGGCCGGCCCATGGAACAGTTAGCCATCGAGCGCGGCCTGGCGTTTCAACTCACCAATATACTTCGTGATCTGCGGGAAGATGCCCAGTTGGGCCGCAGCTATCTGCCGCGGGAAGATCTGCAACGTTTTGGCGTTTCCACGGCGGATATCAGCGAAGGGCGCAACAGTCCGGCATTTCACGCGTTGATGCAATTTCAGGTTCGGCGCGCCGCGGAGTATTACCAGCGTTCCGCGCCGTTGGATGCTGCCGTAAGTGCCCAGAGTCGCCGCACCCTTTATGCCATGACGGAGATTTATCGTGCCATCCTGCTGAGAATTGCCCGGAATCCCGCGCAACCGCTCTATGGCAAAGTCCGCCTGGGCCATTGGGCCAAAACGGCCATCGTGGTTCGGGCTTGCCTGCGAGAGACGAAATAGAGATAGAAATTCAAAGGGCCAGGTTCCGCCGGCAAGGCCGCTGTGCTTATATGAGGTGATCAAACATTGATGCCAGGGGATCAAATATCTGAAAAGTCGCCGGCTCAGCGATCGGCGCTGGTCGTTGGCGGGGGCTTGGCGGGTCTGGCCGCCGCCGTGGCTCTGGAATCGGTTGGTGCCCGCGTTACGCTGCTGGAGACGCGGCGCAGTCTGGGGGGCCGGGCCGGTTCATTTGAGGATGCCAAAAGCGGCGAAATTCTTGATAATTGCCAGCATGTGCTGTTGGGCTGCTGCACCAATTTAATCAATCTTTATGCCCGATTGGGGGTGGCAAAAAAGATACGCTATGCCTCCACCATTCATTTTCTCGATTCACGCGGAAAACGCTTTGATCTGTGGGCTACTCCCGGCTTACCGGCTCCTTTGCATTTGGGACCGGCGATGGCGTCCTTTTCCGCCCTTACCCTGGCTCAGCGAGCGGCGCTGGTTCAGGCGATGCTGGCCATGCTGCGCTTGGGGCGGAGCGGCCGCGCAGCCCTGGAAGGCCAATCTTTTGGCCAGTGGCTCCAACAGATGGATCAACCAGAGCCACTGGTGCAGCGGTTTTACGACCCAGTACTCGTGAGTGCTCTCAACGAGCAAACCTTGGCAGTTGGCAGCAAGTACGCCATTCAGGTATTCCAGGACGCCATGCTCTTCAACCGCACGGGTTATGTACTGGGGTTGCCCGCGTGTCCGCTGGCCGAACTCTACGCTCGGCCGCCCTGCCAAGATGTACGACTTAGCACCCGCGTGGAGGAAATCATGTTTGACGCCGGCCGTGCCGTTGGAGTTACGTTGCACACGGGCCGGAAACTTACCGCGGACGCCATTGTCTTGGCTGCCAATTATCATGCGGTGCTGCGTTGGGTGCCCGAGGCCATGCGGCGGTACGATGCGCGCTTTGCGGGCATAAATCGACTGGAAAGTGTTCCCATTCTCGGAGCGCATCTTTGGTTTGATCAACCGGTGATGACCATATCGCACGCCGCCCTGATGGAAGGGCCTTTGCAGTGGCTTTTCCGTAAGGATGTTGCAGGCCGGGTTGTGCATGGGGTCATCAGCGCCGCACGCGATTGGGTCAATGTTCCGCATCAACGATGCTTGAATCTCTTTACGGCCCAGATCAAGGCTCTGTTCCCTCAAGCCGCGGGTGTCCGACTGCTCCATGGCGTGATCGTCATTGAAAAGCGGGCCACCTTTTCACCCCGTCCGGGCGTCGATGCGCTGCGGCCCATGCAGGGGTCGCCATCAGGCGGAATCGCCAATTTATTTCTCGCCGGCGATTATACCCGCACTGACTGGCCCGCAACGATGGAAGGTGCGGTGCGCAGCGGTTATCTGGCGGCCCAAGCCGTGCTGCGGTCATGGTTGCCTCCCCAAAAGCCATGCCCCCAATTTTTAATGCCGGACCTTCCCATGGAATTTCCGGCCGACCTCCTGACCGAAAGTGGCTGAGCCAACCCGTGCGCCGGCCGTCGGTGATGGTCCAGTGGGAAATATTCTGGTTAACCAACTGCAACGCAAAGGTGAACTACACGACCATGGCTGAATTGACTTCTCCGCAAACATGCCCCCCGGCCAAGACCAAATTAACCCTTGGTGTGGTGCTTATTGCCCTGTTATCTCTGGTATTAGCCGCCATTACACTCGCCACCGGGATTGAGCTGCTGGTAGATCCCCATGGATGGATATTGCGCACGAGTATGGATTGGTTGAATCGGTTGGGGTTTATTCCACATGCGGCCGGCGGTGCCCTGCCCCGCACATCCATTTTGTTTTGGGCCATGATGACCTACACAGTTATATTTTTGCTGGAAGGCGGAGGCATGTTGCTAAGGCAGGCGTGGGCCGAATATCTGGTGTTGGTGGAACTCTCGCTGATCTTGCCGCCGGAACTTGTGGAAAATTGGCAGCATACAGACTGGTTACGGCTACTGACACTGATATTTAACCTTTTCATTTTCGTCTATCTGGGCTATCGCCGCTGGCAGAGCTTTTGGCTTAGAAGACGCGCACTTTCCTAGCGGCGGCCGTCTGACGCGCCCACTTATCGCCGAGTCGGTCGTCGCAACCAGTGGCACAGTTTCCACAAAATTGGCGGCTGGCGCTTTTTTAATCTGCCCTGTTGACAAGTTAGGGGTCGGGCAAAGACAAATTCGTGTTTTAGGGCGATGAAGTTTTGCCTAAAATTTCGCCCTCTGGCGAGGGGTCACGGTCTTGTACAGCCCGCCACTGGCTCTGTAAGAAGCGAACAACCAAGCCAGTGGCCAAATCATCGCCCCACACCGACTTGAGGGCCGCGCTGTGGTACTGGCTCGCCGCGCTGATACCGGCTGATGGTGATGCCCGAATTAGACACGCTGCTTTTTAAATCGCACGCATGGGCTTCTGTGCCAAGGCTAAAGTCGGACTCCACCAGATTTTGAATTTCCAACATTTCCGCATGGTTCAGAAGTTTGCCATCACACGCCGTGGCAAATTCCCTTAATTCCGCTTCCGTGCCGATGTTGGGCTCGATGCTGACCACGCTGGGCCAACTGAGCAACCATTTCATGGCCAGTTGGCCCATGGTGCAGCCATGGCTCTTTTGAATATGCCGGAGCATTTCCACTTTCTTCAGGCCGTAGACCAGCCAGTTACGATCACGGAATTTGCGATGGTCATCAAAGGTACTATCCAAGGTATAAATATCCTGCAAGATACCGGAGCTGTGCGGGACTCGGCTGATGACACCTCCCACGGGAGACTCGTCGAGCAGTTCGCAAAATTCCCGCCCTGGATGTTGTTCCAGCATGTTAAATACCGTCTGCACCACAGCGGCCCGCCATTGTTCAATGGCGATGACGCCTTCTTCCCGCCAGCCGATGGCTGGACCGAGTGCCACCCCCCAGTGCCGAATTTTGCCGGACTGCTTTAATTTGTCCAGTGTTTCCACCAGTTCATCATTCATTTGATGCAGCTTGAGATTATGGGCCTGCCAGAGATCCAGGTAATCGGTATGAAGTCGGCGCAGCGATTCCTCCAGGGCCTTGGCCAGAAAGGCGGGCGAAAAGTC
>JABEVA010000309.1 GCA_013044065.1 Phycisphaerae bacterium | reverse complement strand
GGCTTTCCGCCCCGCGCGGCGGCGTTTGGGTGGCGGTTGAAGACACGGGAATTTATTGCCGCAAGGCTGGAGGTCACTCATGGCAGCATTTTGATAAATCCAATTCTCCGGGGCTGGTAAGCGACAGCATCTACTGTCTTGCATCGACCATAAGGGCCGACTTTGGGCTGGCACCAACCGCCACGGCGTGTGCGTTTTCAATGGCCATCGATGGCGACATTACGGCCTGCTTACCGGGCCGCTGGGCAGTCATATCTTGGGCATCGCCGCCGATCCGCGTGACGGTTCGGTTTTCATCTGCTCCGAGAATGGCTTGAGCATCTACATGCCGCGTGGTTGTGGTACCAAATCAGTGCTGTATCGCACAGTCCACGCCAACACGCTCCGAGCTTCGCCCATGATCCTTGGCCGTTGGCGCTACATTTCTCGATTGGAGGGCTTGCCCGCAAATCCCGATTGCGTGACATTCAACAGGAAGGGGAAGGCTTTTGTTGGTACCCTATGCGGCGGATTGGCGGAATCGCGCTATCCATACACGAATTGGAGAATCATTCGCGGCCCCTGGCACACCTCCACAACCATAACGCCAACTGGTTACGGATTACCCAGCAACGCCATCAACTGCCTGTTGGTTGGCCATGGGAAGCTGTACGTGGGCACTGATCGCGGGCTGGCCATCAGTACGGATAACGGCAAATCATTCCGCTATGAACGCGGCATGGATTACGCCGCGAAGGTTCTTGGCCTCTGGCATCCGCTGGCCGGATTCAAATCGCCACCAAACGCATTTCTGGTTCATCTTCTCCCCGGCGATCACATCACGTGCTTGGCGCGGGGAATTCACGGCAACCTCTGGCTGGGAACTTGGCGCAACGGTTACGCCAAAATCAATACCCGCACCGGCAAAATCATCCAGAGCCAGTTCCTGCCCGGATTTTCCCGGCTCGACGGCTACGTCAGCCAACTCGCGGCGGTGCCCGATGGATCGCTGCTTGTCGCGCGTTACGGCTCCGGGTTGTCGGAATTGAAGTTGTCCAAGCCGAAAGGGTTGGCCGGTGCCGCCCCGATTCAAAAACACAAGCGTGCCAGAGGGGCTCGCTACGCCGGTGCCCGTTCCGGAATCTATTTTCCGCAGCCCGCCAAGCCGCCGCGTTTCTTACTACTTCCGGACTTCTCACATGCCCTTTACCGGGGCACACTGCAGGCATTGCACATCCGCTACCCCTATGCCCGCTTCCTGCGCAATGATTGGCGCACGCAAGGGGATTGGACGGCCCGCTACGGAAGAGAATACGGAATACTCTGCGCCGCCCACTTTAATTTGAGTTTCCATGTAAGTTCCCCCGACTATGCGGAGAATGTTGACGCTGTTTGCGGGCCGCACCATCACACACACTTTGAAAGCCTGCGGGAGTGGGAATACAGGGCTGATACGGATAATCCCAAGTCGCTGTATATCCCGGGACTTGGGTACAGGCGGCAAACGAATTGGGATGACCGAGGGGAAGCCTACAGCGCCACGTTCCAAGGCCCGGATTTGTGGCTACGTGTACTTTTGAAAAAAGCGGACATTTACCGCCTGAGCCTGTATTTCTTCAACAAGGACGGCCATGCCGGTAGTGATCGACAACGCGATTGGCTTGTTGAGGTGTATCCGCTACTGCCAGCCTATCGCCGGGCGATGACGCGGCCCATTCTTTCCGCCATGGCGTTTCCTAACAATCCCGCAGCTCTGCGATGGTGCCGCTGGGCCATGGCGGCAACGCCTCTTGCCGCAACGCGCGTGGTGAATTTCTGGAATCCCGTGTACACGCGCTTCGCCATCGCCGGGCCGGGGCAATACATGGTGCGCATCGTGCGCGGTTCCAGCATCAACACCGAAATCTGCGGCATATTCATCGATAAGGCCGATGCCCCGCGTACCCAATTTGATGTCCAGGCCATGCCCTGCCTGTGGGGCGTGAATTATCGTGCCCCGGAAATTCCGATCAGTTACTCGCCGAATGCAAACATTGCCGCAGCCATGTCCTTGTGGCGGGCTGCCAGATGCGCCTTCGGCAGCCTCGGCTTTACCGCCCGCTGGTCAGCGAGATTATTGGCGTACCGCGATGCAGTAGCCAACAAAGCTCCGGCCGCACTGCTGGCCCGCTGGCGATGGAAGCTGGACATCTGGACACAGCGGGATCGTAAAGTATTCGACACCAACATGAACAAGGCATTTCGGGCCATGCTCAAACAATGGAAGGGCCTGAAGCAGTTCATGGCCAAGAACCATGAATTGCAGCCGAATTCGGGTGAACTTGGAAAAGGAGAAACCGCGCATGGGTAGAGATCAATCAGTAATTTTCCCCAAGAAGACGCGCTGGTCTGGCGGGCACGGTGGTGCAATGTGGCCCGCCTTGGCGATCGCTGCCATGTGTGTGCTCGCGATTGCAGTCAAGGTTGCCGTGGCGCTAGCCTACGCCGGCCCGGTGACCGTAACAGCCAACATGGGAGCGTTTTCACCTAATCCGGTCAAGGTTAACAGTTCCGCCACCTCGAGCCTGTCGGCCAATTACACACCGCCGTCCGGCGTCTCCGAAGGGACCTTATCCGCGCAGTATGATTGGAGCATATCCGTGCAGTACAAGGCACTGGAAGCCGACACTTTTGGAGCGCCGCCATCGGGAAGCTATACTGACTCCATCAGCCCGACGCAGCCGTCAACGAGTTCAAGCGCGACGCTGACGTTCACCCCGCTGATAGCGGGCTATTGGCAGATTTCAGCTTCCTGCGGAGTAACCGTGACGGATACCAAAACCAACCAGTACTGGAGCGGAAGCGCCAACGCCGGTCCCGAAGATTTGACGAGCTACACGCTGGATATCGCATATACTGGGCCGGTGGTTGGCGGTGGCTCCGATAGCGGCACGGTGGTCACCAACAAAACAACCGCCGTCCACGCCGGATGGCCCGTACAGTTGGGAGTAAAATTGGCACCCTCCGATCTGGCGACGAAGTTTAGTTGGAGCATCGACGGTGCAGGCGGAAATGGAGATCCGGCGATAGGCGGATACACCTATTCAACGAGCGATGCCCAAGTCGCTACGCTCAACCCGGCAAATACCACGGGTAACTCCTTCGGGCCGTATTACTACGTCGCCTCGGGGACGTACAAGGCCAGCGTCCAGCCGACAGGAACGAGCATCGCCGCAGTGCTGACCGATTTCGGTATCACAAGGCCGAGCGGCAACTTGGACGCGGAATACGAGTCGAATACCATTATCTCAAATATGGGCAATGGTAAGGAGGGCATTTCGATCGGATGCCCATTTACAAATCCACCGATTATTGGAATTGAGTTCAAGCACCCGCCGGTCCACAGCAGCTCTTGGCAGGGCCACGCGTACTTCGTACAGGTCTACACGGAAAACGATTTTTGGACTGGCGCTGGCCTCACGCCGAATTACAGTGCTTTCGGAACGGGACTCGACGAACTAGATCCGTATCCAAGCTGGGGCACCCTGCCCGATGGAGAGGACTACGTTGCCGACGCGCCTGGCCTCCTCGTGGATACTAATTATTCGAGCCTCTCAGTCGATGACTCGCCGGACATGTGGTTGATGTACACTCCGGCGGCGAAGGGCTCGATTGATATTCCGCTTGCCGAAGCCGAGTGGGTGTGGGGCGGAACGCTAACATACGCGAATCAGACTTGGTCGCTCGTCGGCGGTTTTCCAAATTTCGGGTCGCTTCCACGGCCGGCCGCCGTCGTGCAGCCCGTGCTGCTTTACCCAACTTGGCAACAGGTATTACAACCGCCTAACCCGCCGAACTGACCGCGAGCAATATTCTTTCAGGAGAACCAACCTATGTTCAAAGTAGTTGCGATCGTTTCCGTCGTTGCGGCGTTGCTATCGCCCAACCTTACGCGGGCACAGCCGGCAATGCCCGCGACGCGTGGAGTACCGGTGCCAGCGGCCACAACCTTGACCGCAAAGCGGGTTAGCTTGACCATCACGCTCTTGCGGAAGGTGATTTACCCTGGCTCCCCGGTGCTGGTATCTGCTGTCTTTAGAAATAACGGCAAGAGAAAATTCGAGGTTTCGGGCTGGCCCGTGCGGTTCACCTTTAAAGTGATAAGCGCGGAGTCACTGAAGACCGGAAAATCGGCCGCACCGACGCGCTGCATGATCCACACGCCGCAGGCATGGAGTTTTCACATCTTTACGCGGCTGGTCGTACTTGCTGGCCGGGCCAAGACGTTCTGGAAGCAGATCGACTTCGCAAGGTACTACGACCTGACCATGCCCGGCAAATATAGGCTCCTGGTGCAGGCTGGCAGGCTCAAGAGCAATGCAGTCATTGTTACGGTGGTTCCATTCCCTACGCCGCATACGCAGCAGCCCGCCGTAGTGGCGACAAGGGGCCAAGCGCCGATTGTCGAGCGGGCGACCAGCGACCGAGACCCGCAGGTTTCACTGCGCCGGTTGCCGTGGAAGGCCGGATCGCCCATGCAGGCTACGGTGTACCTACGCTGCCGCGGCAAGCACAGAGTATCCGTG
>JABEVA010000308.1 GCA_013044065.1 Phycisphaerae bacterium | reverse complement strand
GTTAACTGCCGACGGAACATCCGTCGGTCTTCATTCGCATTCTGAGGCATCCCCTCTTTTTTTGCACCTATTCTCATCACCTTGTTATAGCCAACTCCATAAGGCACCAGCCTAATGTACGGCTATTTTGCTGCGGATTCAAGCCTGCGGCATCTTGAGTTTTACCAGCGGAGTAGGTACCTCGTAACGCAAGTCTGCGAGCATATCCGGATTTATTTCCTGCACCGTGGGGGCTGGAAACAAGGTTTTGACGACGGCAATTTCATCACACTGGTCGCGTTTGGGGCATTTGAGGCAGTCGCTCCAGACCTTCAGGGGCAACGCGCTTTTCTCCACCACCGCAAAGCCCAGTTTTTCAAAGAAGATGCGTTCATAGGTCAGGGCGAAAACACGCTGGATTTTTAATTCAGTGGCTTCGGCAATAACGGCATTGACCAGATTTCGGCCAATGCCGCGGCCGTGGACGGTGCTCTCCACGGCCAGGCTTTTAACTTCGGCCAGATCCGCCCAGACAATTTCCAAGGCACATACGCCCAGGATGGGGTGGCCAACATCGGCCCCCGCCGGCGCGTGCGGGGGCGAGTCCGCCTCGTAGACCAAAAAGTCCCGCAGAGTTTCATAAAGCTCGGCGTGGGACCGAAACAGCATCTTCCCGGCGCGGGCGTATTGGCCAATCAGATCGGCGATGGCGGGAACATCGGTAATGCGGGCTTTGCGGATCATGGCTCTCCTTGCAATAAAATTTGACGGACCATTGCCGCGCTGGCCATTCTCGCGGCAGGCCCTATAATCACAGCCTATGCTGGCCAAACGTATCATACCCTGTTTAGATGTTGATCGCGGCCGTGTGGTCAAAGGGGTTAGGTTCTTTGACCATGTGGATGCGGGTGATCCGGTGGAACAGGCCTTGTTTTATGATGCCGGCGGTGCTGACGAACTGGTTTTTTATGATATTACCGCCAGCCACGAGGGCCGGGGAATTATGGCGGAAGTGGTGCGCCGGGTCGCGGAGAGCGTGTTTATGCCCATCACGGTGGGGGGAGGAATTCGCAGTGTGGACGATGCGGCGAAACTGATTCAGGCGGGAGCGGAAAAGGTTAGCATCAATTCATCAGCGGTTCGTGATCCGGAATTGCTTTCGCAAATTGCCCGGCGGTTCGGGCGCTGTGCCACGGTGCTGGGGCTGGATGCCAATCGGGTGAAGCGCGCCGATGGCAGCGAGTTTTGGGAAGTGTTTATCAATGGCGGGCGCGTGGGCACCGGACGAGAGGTGCTTGGTTGGGTGAAAGAGGCCCAGGATCGCGGGGCCGGTGAGGTGGTTTTGAATGTGATGAACAGCGATGGCACGCTGGAAGGCTACGATGTGGAAATGACACGGGCGGTCAGCGAGGCGGTACGCATTCCGGTGGTGGCCAGCGGTGGGGCGGGCAAGCCGGAGGATTTATTAAAAGTCCTGACCGAGGGGCGGGCGGATGCGGCACTGGCGGCTTCAATTTTTCATTTTCGCCAATGGTCCATCGGGCAGGTGAAGCGGTATTTGGCGGATCATGGCGTGTGTGTGCGGCCCGTGCCGGCGGAAATGGCGGATGTGGCTGATTTAATAGCGTAGCCTCAAGGACCGGGCGGAATGACAGAACCGTGTATAACGCTTGAGAACCTGCCGGTGGCGGATAAGATAACCTTCGGAATCAAGCGGAACCCGAATGCAGGGCGACACTAATGTCCAATTATGAGAAT
The DNA here is from genome assembly GCA_013044065.1 of Phycisphaerae bacterium. GTDB lineage: Bacteria > Planctomycetota > Phycisphaerae > WQYP01 > WQYP01 > JABEVA01. The sequence continues at coordinate 11,213 of JABEVA010000308.1, read as the reverse complement.
CTGGTTTTCAAAATTCCCGTGGAGGGTGCGGATTACCCGCAATGTTCAGAATTCATCACCACCACCGTGGACGCCATCATCGAAGAGGCCATTGAACGGGGCCGGAATAAGATTATCATCAATACGAACCTGAAACTTGGCCTGCCCATGGAGAATATCAATAAGATTGCAGGGCCGTTCGTTGAGGCTTGGGCTGTGCAAACATTTAGTTTGCTGGTAGACGACGCCAATAATTGTTATCGTCTGATTAACGTTGAAGCAAAAGAGCGTCTGTACATGGCTGACATCATTTTGCAGTTCAAGCGGGAAGCAGGGTCGCGGACCGTAGTTAGCGCAGAGGTGGACGTCAAGGCAACAGCGGAGGATATCGAGTCGAGCGGCAAGTCCCCGAATATAACCTCGTTTGTACGCATCCGCACGGCCTATGTCGAGGATGCCGATTATCTGTTTTTGATCTTGTCGCTCAAGCACCGGGTTTATTGCAAGAAGAACGGTCAATCCGGCCTTATGGATGGAGTCATGGAAGTTGTTGGACACAAGGCGTATGACCTGAAATTTATTTCATCCCGGGATATGAATTACAATCCAGCGCTGGGCAACGGGCAGATGCAAATACGCGACATCCATTACGTTTCCGTTGAAAATCGCACTACCTGGGAATTTTGTCAATTGTTGGACCGAAAATATCTCGGTTCCAGCAAGCGGTCGTATCGAAGTTGGCTGGCTCTTGCCAGGAAATATGGATGGATTAAATATGATTAGCCAGATCACGATCAAGCAGGGCGACGCGCTTGAGGAAATTAAGTCGTTCGCCGATTCGTCCATCGACTTGATCATCGCCGATCCACCATACAATCTCGGTAAAGAATATGGCAACAACCATGATAGCCGCAACTTCGACGAGTACCTGGCTTTTTCCCGACGATGGTTGACTGAAGCATTCAGGGTGCTTAAGCCCGCGGGAACGATTTATGTGTTTATGGGTTTCCGGTTCATCTCCTACATCTATGATATTCTTGAACGGGAGTTGAACATGGAGTTTATCAACTGGATATGCTGGCACTACACGCAAGGTATCGGACGAACAAAGGGCTTCTCCCCGCGGCATGATGACATTCTGATGTATGGAAAATCATGTGAATATAAGTTTAACCTGAACGATGTAAGGGTGCCGCAAAAGTATTTCAGGGATCGTAATAATATGCGCGGAGCCAATCCGGGCGATGTTTGGATGTTCTCGCATGTTCACTACTGCAACCAAGACCGGGAAAACCATCCCACACAAAAGCCGGAGGGACTCATCGAGCGCATGGTACTTACTTCGAGTGACAGGGGAGACCTTGTGCTGGATCCATTCGCCGGCAGTGGGACTACGCTGCGGGTTTGTCAACAGCTCGGAAGGAAATGCGCCGGCATCGAACTAAATCCGGATTACGTTGCGTTGGCTCAGGCCAGGCTGAAAAGGCCCTTCACAGGATTTGACAGCGTTGATCCGCGGATGGAGCGGGTTCCTCTTGATCTCCGGGATAAAGTGACGCGCGAACAATATCTGGAGGCCCACAAGGGATGGTTCCTGAGGAACCATGAGAACGCGGTGGACGAATTTGAACGAGCGGTCCAGAAGACCTACGGAAATCGCCGCCGCAACGTCGGAACCACCCAGCAATCTCTCGGCTTCGAATAACTGGAGAATTGGCGCAAAGCCAAGCTCGGACGCATGGCATGGATCGGCACCCTTTTGAAGCATTTGACACGCGCCGGTGGGATTATTATGATGCCCGAACTTTGTGCAAAGTTTCACAACCTCTGCGTGAGGTCTGGAATTTGCATGTGGTCAACAGTGACTCCAGGGAATTGGGAGAGCACGCTGCGGCAGCGGCGTCTTGGAAAGAGGGCAACTTAAAGATTATGGCGGCGGGCACGCTACGAGAAAGTGGCTATGCTTTTGGAGATGCGGCTTAAATTATGAGTGACAGCGAAAAGCCTTACCTTCACTTCCCCAAATGGGCCAACAAGGTTCCGGTGATTGTTGCTACTGTTGGCGGATTGTTGACGGTGTACGTCATTGTTTTGCTTGGTTATGGTGCCAACGCCCGCACGTTGAATGTGGGTTATGCTCCGGTGCAGCCGGTGCCCTTCAGCCATGAATTGCACGCGGGTTTACTGGGCATTAACTGTGAATATTGTCATACCGATGTGAAGCGGGCGGGGTATGCCGCGCTGCCGCCCACGCAAACGTGCATGAATTGCCATGCGGAAATCGCTCCCAAGAGTAAGAAGCTCGCCTGGATTCACAAAAGCTATGCCACGGGCCTGCCGGTGCCGTGGATCAAAGTAAATGATGAGCCGGATTACGTGTATTTCAACCATGCCGCGCACGTCAATGCGGGCATTAGCTGCCTTACCTGCCACGGCCACATCAACGAGATGACCCGGGTGTATCAGGCCAAGCCTTTGAACATGGCGTGGTGTCTGGCTTGCCATCGTGATCCGGCACCGCATCTGCGGCCCCGCAATGAGGTGACCAATTTGCAGTGGACACCCAACAATAAAGCCCGGTTGGCCCATGATCTGAATTTGACCGTGGCCACGCTGCCGAAAAATCTCGGCCAATACCTGATGAAACGGTATAAGATTCCATCCACCAAGCTTTTGACGGATTGTGAGACATGTCACAGATAGAAAAAAACGTGAAATTAGATGGCAAAAGCTATTGGCGCAGCCTCGATGATTTGGCCGATACGCCGGAATTTCGGCAAATGCTGCATCGGGAGTTTCCATCAATGGCCGGGGAATGGCTGGATGGATCGCGCCGGACTTTTCTGAAAATTATGGGGGCATCGCTGGCGCTGGCCGGCTTGGGCGGGTGTAAAAGTTGGCCGCGGATGTCCAAAGATACGCTGGCACCCTATGCCCACCGACCGGCCAATCGTGATCCCGGCGTACCGGTCTATTACACCACCGGCATGGATTTTGGCGGGATCGGGCAGGGGTTGCTGGCCACCAGCGTGGATGGTCGTCCCATTGAAGTCAATGGCAATCCCGGTCATCCGCTCAACCGTGGTTCCACTGATTTTATTGGACAGGCCAGCGTGCTCAACGTGTACGATCCGGATCGGAGCCGCGGCGTGCTGATGCGCAGCGGCGGGGCGGATGGTTCGATGGTGGATTCCAGTTGGGAAGCCTTTGACGCCTTCTGGAAAAAGCATGCTGGCTATTTGCACGCCACCAAAGGCCGACATTTTGCCGTGTTGGCCGGGGAGTGTTCGTCGCCCAGTGTTCACGACATGCGTCAGCGGCTGCTCCAGATGTATCCGCAAGCCTCCTGGTATGAATGGGAACCCATTTCCCGTGACAATGTGCGGCTGGGTACGGCCATGGCTTTCGGCCGGCCGTACCGTGTGGTGCCGAACCTGCAAAATGCCGATGTGGTGCTGTCGCTGGATTTGGATTTGTTTGTGGGCGATCCGCTTTCTATAAAGCTGGCCCGTGATTTTGTGGCGCGGCGGCGCATCACCGATCTCGAAACCGGCGCAATGGCCCAGTCGATGAACCGGTTGTATGTGGTGGAATCGCAGTTCACCAAAACCGGAGCCCAGGCTGAAAACGTGCGCCATCGGATACCGGTGGCGGCTCGGGATGTGGCGGTGGTGGCCTGTGAACTGGCCGCGGAATTAGTACATCAGGGGTTATCGTTTCCGGGGGCCGTTCCGGCCGTGCCAACCGGCATGACCAAGGCGGATCCAGAGGTGATTCGCGCTCTGGCCGCCGACTTGCTGGCGCATAAGGGCCGATCCATTATCGTCGTTGGCAGTCAGCAGCCGCCCGAAGTGCACGCCTTAGCGGCGGTCCTCAACGATGCCTTAGGCAATAACGGCCGTACCGTCACCTACTATGATGAACCCACCCCCCAACGACCGACCCATGTTGCAGCCATCGAGTCTTTAACCGAGGCCATCGGCAGGCATGAGGTCTCGACGCTGCTGATTTTGTCTGGTAACCCGGCGTACGATACTCCGGTGGATTTAAACTTTGGCGCACTGCTGAAGAAGGTTCCGCTAAGCGTGCGTCTGGGTAATTACGTGGATGAAACCTCGCAGCTTTGTACCTGGCACCTTCCCGAGGCGCACTACCTGGAAAACTGGGGCGATGTACGCACGTTTGATGGTACCGTGAGCTTGGTGCAGCCGATGGTTGCCCCGATTTTCGGGGGCAAGAGTATCATTGAGGTGTTGGCCATTGTGATGCAGGACTCAACCCGCGGTGGCTATGAAATTGTGCAAAGGACCTTGGGTATCAAGGCCAGTGAATGGCGCTGGAAAAAAGCACTCTTTGACGGCTATGTGGAAAAAACGGCATGGTCGCCGACTGCCCCGCGGTTGGCCGCGGCGGAACTGCATGAAGCTTTAAGCAAAATACTTGCTCAAGCCAGTACGCCACTTAGCCCCGAAAATTTAGAACTGGTTTATATTGCCGACAGCAAAGTTTATGACGGTCGTTTTGCCAACAACGGTTGGCTGCAGGAATTGCCTGGTCCGATGACGCGCCTGACTTGGGATAATGTGGCGCTGGTGAATCCGGTAACGGCGGAAAAGCTGGGCATTGATCCGCACAAATGCAAGATGCTTCAAGTGACCGTAGGCCGGCGCACGTTCAAGATTCCCGCATATATCATGCCGGGCCAGGCGGAAAATTCAATCGCCATGGCCTTGGGTTATGGCCGCACCAAAGCCGGCAGCGTGGGTGATGGGGTGGGATTTGATGTGTATAAAATGCGCACTGCCTCGGCCCTCAATTTTGAATCCGGTGCCCGCGTGGAGGTGCTCCATGAAGATTACACCCTGGCCACCACGCAGAATCATTTTGTGATGTCCGTGGTCAGTCAAGAGGCTATTGCCACCCGTGCTCCGGAATTGATTCGCCAAGCCACGTTTGACCAGTTGCGAAAAGATCCTTCCCTGGACCATAAGAAAAAAACCGTGGTTCCGCTCTGGGAAGCCCATCGTTTTGACACGGGCTACCAGTGGGGCATGGCGGTGGATTTAACCGCCTGCACCGGCTGCTCGGCATGTGTCATTGCCTGCCAGGCGGAAAACAATATCCCGGTAGTGGGTAAGTTTCAGGTTATCATGGGCCGCGAAATGCAATGGATTCGCATTGATCGGTATTTCCGTGGCACAGACACTGGGCAACCGGCGTCCGTTAATCAACCGGTGATGTGTATGCAGTGCGAGAATGCTCCCTGTGAATCGGTATGCCCGGTGGGCGCCACTTCCACCGCTCCGGATGGACTCAATACCATGACCTACAACCGTTGTATCGGCACGCGCTATTGCATGAACAATTGCCCGTATAAAGTTCGCCGGTTTAACTACTTCGATTACAACGCCGGCACTCTCAAAAATCTCTACGAACCGAATCTCTCACGCGCTCCCATGAATGATCTGGAGGCGTTGCAGAAGAACCCTCAGGTTTCGATCCGGATGCGTGGTGTGATGGAAAAATGCACGTATTGTGTGCAAAGAATTGAAATTGGGCGCGTCACGGCGGAGCGGGACGGCAATCGGCGGATTAGGGATGGAGAAATAACCCCGGCGTGTGCCCAGGCGTGTCCGACGCAGGCGCTGGTATTTGGCAATATCCGGGATACTAAGAGCCGCGTGGCTATTTTGTTTGGCCAGCATCGATGCTATGGACTTTTAGATCAGGAACTGGGAACCTTGCCGCGGACGCGGTATCTGCCGAAAATATCCAATCCGAATCCAGCCTTGGCGGAAGTGGCCTATACGCCGCTGGGAACGGAGTAAAGCGGATCGGTCCGGGTCGATTTTTGAGGGGCCGTGTGGCCGGGCGAAATAATGGAATGTGAATTATGACCAGCATACCACTAGATCAGGATATCCATCGCGAGTTCGATAATTCGTTCGATCGCATTGAGGGAGAAACGCCTCTGGTGACTGGCGATGCAAGCCTGCACCGCATCACTGAAACCATTTGCGGCGTGGCCGAGGCCCGCCGAGCACCCAAAACGTGGTACGTGGCGATGGCAATATCGCTTTCGCTGGTGGGCCTGCTGGGCGTTATGGTTCTCTATGAGCTCTTCACGGGAGTTGGCCTGTGGGGTAATAACAACACGGTGGGGTGGGGCTTTCCAATCATCAACTTTGTGTTTTGGGTGGGTATTGCCCATGCGGGAACCATGATTTCGGCCATTTTGCTGGTATTTCGCCAGAAATGGCGCACCGGTATCAATCGCTTTGCCGAGGCCACAACGGTGTTTGCCGTGGCCTGTGCGGGCTTGTTCCCTGCGATTCACGTCGGCCGGCCCTGGCTGGCCTACTGGTTGATACCCTATCCGAACATCATGGGTGACTGGCCAAATTTTTTCAGTCCGCTGCTGTGGGATGCCTGCGCCGTGGGCACCTATGCGACGGTATCCGGGCTATTTTGGCATACTGGAATGATTCCGGATTTGGCGGCCTTTCGTGATCGTTCCACATCGCGCATTCGCCACACCATTTACGGCATTTTAAGCTTGGGCTGGCGTGGGTCAGCGCGGCACTGGCATATCTACGAACGGGCGAACATGCTGCTGGCGGTTTTGTGTACCGGTTTGGTGTTGGGCGTAAGCTCCACGGTGAGTACCGATTTTGCGGTGGGCCAGATACCCGGCTGGCATGAGGCGATCTTTCCGCCGTATTTCACGGCCGGAGCCTTGTTCAGCGGGTTTTGTACCGTCTTGGGCCTGGCAATTCCAGCCCGCTATCTCTTTGGTCTCAAAGATTTTATTACCAAGCGTCATATTGATAACCTCGCCAAAATCGCACTGCTGTTCAGCTCTATCATGCTGTATATTTACGTGATTGAATTTTTTATCGCCTATTACAGCGGCAGTGGGTATGAGCAATTGCCATATTTAAACCGCCTCTTCGGCCCGTATTGGTGGTTGGGTTGGGGCATTCTGTTTTTTAACGGCGTGTTTCCACAGGTATTCTGGTTCCAATGGGCCAGAACCAACCCGTGGATTTGCGTGGCCATCGGTATCTTCTGTAACCTGGGCATGTGGATGGAGCGATTTGTGATCATTATCATCTCGCTGCATCGAGATTTTCTGCCATCGTCGTGGCACATGTTCTTTCCAACTTGGGTGGATTTTTGTACGTTGGCGGGTAGTTTTGGGTTGTTTTTCACACTCTTCCTGCTGTTTTGCCGGTTTTTGCCCATGGTGGCCATGTCGGAAGTGAAGGCGGTGGTGCCGCAGGGTATACCCAGTCATGGTGCGGATCATGCCGATGGTGCAACGCCGCTGTTGGAGGGCCATTGATCCGCGGAAGCGGTCTGGTAAATAACTTATGAACGACAACGCGCTTATAAACACTAACTACACCGCCCCGGCTCCGGCACTTTTTGCGCTCATGGCGGAGTATCCGAATGTGGATTCGCTTTTGGCCGCGGCCAGGCGAGTGCAAGCCGAAGGCTACACCTGCTGGGACTGCCACACGCCATTTCCGGTGCATGGTCTGGACAAGGTGATGAAAATAAAGCCGACCATTTTGCCCTGGCTCTCTTTGGGTGGAGCGATGACCGGCGTGCTCGTTGGTTTGGTGTTGCCGCTGTTGGTGAACGGTATAGCGTACCCGCTGAATTTTTCTGGTAAGCCATACTGGGGTTTGCCGGCCAATATCCCGGTGGCGTTTCCGCTGTTTATATTATTCGGGGTGTTTGCGACGGTAGGCGGATTTTCAATGCTCTGCGGTTTTCCCAAACTGTATCATCCTCTGTTTACCGTCAAACGCTTCAAGCGTGCCACCGATGACGGGCTCTTTTTGGTTATTGAAGCGGCTGATCCCAGGTTTGATGTCGTCAGGACGCGCCAACTGTTGGAAAGCCTTGGCGCAGTCGCGTTGGACGAGGTGAAGGACTAAACCATGGTGAACCGGGTTTTGATTATTGGCAGCCTCATACTTGCCGCGCTGATTCCGCTGGCGGTGATTGCGCTGCGGCGTAACGAACACTCACCCACGCCGCGGTTTCATATCATGCTGGGTATGGACAAAATGGCCTATCGCAAACCGCAGCGCCCAAGTAAATTTTTCGCCGATGGCCGAGCCATGCGTCCCCATATTGCCGGCACGCTGGCCCGCCAGGATTTTATTTACAACAATGAAGCCCAGATGCGGCTGACCCCCAACAACTGGAAACTTGATCATGTGGTGCTAAACACCAGGCACAAGTACGAACGTGTACTGCTCGGCCAGGTGCTTGGCGGCGGGCAGGGCCGGTTTATCACCCACATTCCGATTCCTGTTACCAAGGCCCTGGTGCATCGTGGGCAACAGCAATTTGATATTTTCTGCATGCCATGTCACGGGGCCAACGGTCGCGGTAATGGGCTGGTCAATCAATGGGTACATAAGCTGCGCCAGGCAGGCTCTCCGGATGCCGGTACTTGGGTTAGGCCAACTGACTTAACCAGTCCGGCGGTAACCTTTCTTCCGGATGGCGGAATTTACAGCATCATCGTCAACGGCGTCGCCGGCATGCCTGCCTATAAGGACCAGATCGCCGTGGTGGATCGTTGGGCCATTGTGGCCTATGTGCGGGCACTGGGACTTAGTGGCAAGGCGGTTTCGGCCGCCCGGCTGCCGGTGAAGGTGCGGGCTTCCCTGGCCGCTGGTAAAAAGCATTAATGGAGAATAACGTGTCGCAGGAATCCAGCAATTTTTCGGATCGCCAGATACATCTGGAACAATTTGGCTCGCGGGCGTTCTCTATGTCCTTGATGGTGGGGTTGGCGGCCCTGGTGGTGGCGGTATTTTTAGGCGTATCCGTGCATGACAACATGCAAACCTTTTTATTTGGTTATCTGATTGCCTGGTGCTGTCTTTTGGGTATTGCCGCGGGCAGCCTCTATTTCCTGATGATTCACCATGCGTTTCGGGTGTATTGGAGTGTGGTAATCCGCAAATTGGTGGAAGCGCTGGCGTGTAACATGGTGATTGTGGCCTTGTTATCCGTGCCGATTCTGCTCGGATTGCACGAACTTTATATTTGGACCCATCCGGCATATATGCACACCGACCCGCTGCTGGCCCGGAAGATGTCCTTTCTCAACGAGCCGTTTTTTCTGGTGCGGGTATTCATTTATTTTGTGGCGCTTTCGGGAATGGCCTTTTATCTGCGCAGCAAAAGCATCGAACAGGACCAGGCCGGTTCCATCAAGCCCCTGCAGGATATGTATAAAAACAGCCGCTGGGGCCTGGTCGTGATGTTCTGGATCATCAACTTTGTCGGGATTGACTTTATCATGTCGTTGGATCCCAAATGGTACAGTTACCTGATGGGCGGGTACTTTTTTGCGGCAATTATGGTCATGGCCATGGCGGCCATTCCGCTGTTTACAATATGGTTGCAGGACAACGGTCGGCTCGAGCAGGTAATCACCGCGGAGCATTATCACGATATGGGCAAGTGGCTGTATGCGTGGAACCTTATCTGGGGTTATTTCGCATTTTCCCAATATCTGCTTACCTGGTACGGCAATATCCCGTGGGAAACCTCATTTTATGTGGCCCGGATGCTCGGCCCATGGTGGATTGTCACGCTGGTGCTGCTGTTTGTTCATCTGGTTATTCCGGGCTTTGCCATGATGTCCCGGAGTGTGAAACGGAATCGGTCCTTGTTGACCTTCTGGTGCGTGTGGCTGCTGGCGGCCCAGTGGCTGGATTTTTATTGGCTTATTGCTCCAACCTTGTGGATCAACAATCGAGAGGCGAAAACCGGATACATCAGTCCGCACGATCCCTATAAACTCATGGGGCCGGCGCACGGCATCGTATGGCTGCCGTTGCGGGCCACAGCCATTGAAATCGATATTTTGTGCGTGGTGGGCCTGGGCGGAATTTTTGTAGCCTCCACGCTATACTTCCTGCGCGACAAGGCGCTGATGCCCATGAAAGATCCGAAATTGGCCGCATCGCTGGCTTTTGAGAATTATTAATCTTTAGCGTAAGGAGTGCTGAAATGATGTCTGATGAAAATAAAAATAAACCCAGAATCAATCATCCCTTGCCCGAAGGCGTGCGGGATGACACCAACATTGCCACCATTCTGCTGACCATGCTGTTTTCTTCGTTGCTGGTGATTGTTTTTGTCATTGGCGTGATGGCTTACTTCCATCGCCAGAAAAATGCCTTGACTTTGCAAAGAGCCGCACTGGCCGTCAACCAAAGCCAGACCATCATCCAGCGCCAGAAAGCCGACCTTGCCGCCCATTGGGTCAACCAAAAACGCGGCACGGCTACCATGGGCATCGAGTTGGCGATGGATGAAGTGGTCCATCAGGCCAATCCCGGCAGCGTTTCACCATTATTGGCGGCAAGCCACCGGCCGGTGAAAATGGCTACTAACACTAAGAAAACCAAAGGGGAGCCGCTAAGTGTGATGGGCAAGAAACTTTACGCCAGCCTAGGCTGTATTGGATGCCATACGGTGGATGGCAAACCGGGTGTCGGTCCGACTTGGAAAAATTTGGCCGGCTATCCGGAGCATTTAACCAATGGCAAAACGGTCGTCGTGGATTATAAATTCCTGCGAATTATGATATTACATCCTGGAAAGCTGCTGGTGAAGGGAGCTCCGCCGGGTGTCATGCCCGATATTTACTATGCCAAGCTGGCAGGCAAAAAGCATCCCCACGAAACTAAGCTTAACGCTTTGATCTGGTACATCAATACGCTAAGCAACAAGAGTTCCAAGGCCACCCAGCCCCCGGTACCCAATAAATAGACCAGGGATATGGCGAATTGGTCGGCGAGGCGGCGGGTTCATTTGGGTTGGTTGGGAAAATTTCGTACACTCAAGAGGGCTGTAGCTTAGGTGGCCGTAGATGGCGGGGGCAACAGTAGGCTCAGTTGGTTGGTAGGATAAGAGCGTGGGTTGTCAGGAAATAGGCCATGGTTGGCAGGCACAATTCAAGATCAAGCTTAAATCGGTTTCCGATGGGGCGGATTTTTTGTTGCGCCTTTCTGCCAATGATGCTCCTTTTTTGCCTGTCGATAGGCTCCCAGGCGCAGGCCCAAAATTACCTCGGCGGTTTTCAAAATGCAACCCATGACCAACATGAAAATCTGGTCGCCGTAACAAGAAAGCACATAAAGGAAAAAGTGCTGATGAATAAGACATTAGGCAATAACAGAGGAAAAATGTTGGAG
>JABEVA010000307.1 GCA_013044065.1 Phycisphaerae bacterium | reverse complement strand
CCCCGCCTCCCTGGTACTTAGCCACCTTCCCCGCTGACCCCTGGCTCAACCACGTTTTCCTGGGGCTGATGGACGACGTGCGGATTTATTCCGGTGCGCTCACGGCCCGGCAGGTACGGCATCTTTATAGAAAATCGCTGGGTAAAAAGAAAAAAGCCTCGTGACCGGCCAGCCATGAACAGCGCTTGCGCCAAGTGCCCCGATTCACCATGGCCAAAACCCACTGCCGCATCTTGACACCCCAACACCGGTCCGATATTATTTCCTTTGCGTATTTATTGGATAATAGAATCATGCGTATAAATCCGCACTTCTGCACAGTCAAAAATATCGCCCGTATAGGCGCTCACACCAAGCTCGATGGACGGTGCGCGCCCTCCGGAACCATGATGCTAACGATCGGTCTTTTTCACCAGATTAAGGCTTAAAAGAAAGGAAATCTATGTTTACCAAAAAAGCACGGCTAACTCGAATGATGCTCAGTGCGGCGGCAGTGGTTCTCGGGTGGGGGTTAAGGCCCGCAGCACCGGCAGCGGCCGTCCTTTCCAGTTTTGGTACCACCACCTCCGGCATGATGATGCCGGATACCTCCGGCAGTTGGGGGCCGTTTCAGACCACCAACCATACCATGACTCTTAACGCCCAAGGCATTAAAGGCCTCACCACTATTCAGGGCCAAAAACAAATTGCGGTACTGCCCACGGTTTCTGACGGCTGGTACGGCATCGCCCAACATACCCCGGTGATAAGGCTCACCGCCGTTGTATGGGCCATTGACAGCAGCGCGTGGTTTAATAAGCCCCAGACTCTGGCCGGTCCTTGGCAGGCGCATTTTACCTGGCATGATCTGGGCCAGTCAGCCGGAGCTTCCGGCGGTGGTTTCGGGTTTTATTTTGCCGTGCAGCACAGTGCCAAAGGTCTGGGCCTGATCGGCCAAGCCGGCCCAAACATGGGATTAACCACCGCGGCGGTGATGAGTAAGCGCAAGGGTGGCTATCTGCGTTCCGCCACCGTTCCCGATCATACCTTGGGCATCGGCATTAATAACACCTCTGGTACGTATCTTAACGATAACAACTCCCTGACCTCCCAAAATGGTGTCTTGCAGGTAGTGGTCGGGAAAACCGTCATCAATGTGCCCGTGACCGGAGTGGACTTCCTGAGTACCAAGCCCCAAACGATGCCTCCCGCCGTGCACATCAGCATTGCCTACGACGGAGCCAAAACCATCACCTTCCAGGCCGTCCAGGGTAAAAAAACCTTCACGCATATCATTCAATTGCCCCACAAGTTGTCGACCGTGCTGGGCGGTCCGGTTGGTTTTGTTGGGTTTACCGGCGCCACCGCGGACCACCGCTTCGGCCCGACGGAAGCCCAGGGTATTACCGGATTTTCGTTTCATGTGGGGGCGGCCCCGGCGGAAAAATAACCACGTGATGCGCGACAGCGGCACGCGGCACTTTTCGCCCGGGCTTAATTATGCCGTGCGACGCTCCGGCAGAGCGTATTTTTCGCCAACCATGTCCTGGAATAACTGCAACTGGAGAACCCATGAACATAAGCAATAAGCAATGGGCCGCCCTGATCGGGGCGCTCTTTGTCATTTTTTTTTCAACCACTTTCCTGCGGACTTTTCCCGGCCCAGCCCCGGCTCCGGCGCTCAAGTCGGCGACCAAGGCCATCGCGGGACCTTATTCTTTTGCGGTGTCCGTACGGCAATTTGGTGCCGTGGGTAACGGCAAGCACAATGATACAGCCGCCATTCAGAGCGCCATTGATTTTGCTGGATTTCACCACAGCCAATGGAATGCCTACGGCGTAGCGCCGGAACGGGTGGTGTTTCCTCCCGGGCACTATCGCATTACCGCCCCGCTGAAATTAGGCCCGGCGGATACCGATATGGAACTCTGCGGTGCCGCCGGAACGGGCGGCTGGACCGATCCAGCCTTTGACCCAAGCGGTGAGCCACCCGCCGGTGTGAGTTCCCTGATCTGGGATGGCCCCAAGGGCGGCACCATGTTACAGGTGGTCGGCTCAGGCGGAATTAAAATCAGTGATTTGGCCTTTCTGGGAGAGGGCAAAGCCGGTAAAGGCATTACCATTAATTCGCCCGCCGCCTATGGCTTCGGCAATGGCATGTTTTCGCGCCTCACCTTCAGCCACATGACCGATGGTATTGTCTGCGGCACCCATTCCTATATCTGCTCCGGCGATATCAGCCTGCTGGACACCACCTTCCAAAACTGCCACACCGGCTTTTTAACCCTTTCCGACCAAAATCTTGACTATCTCTTCCTGCGCTGCACGGCGGTGGCCTGCGATACGGCCCTGCACTTTTACAAGGGCGGCAGCGTGGATGGCCAGCTTTTTACCACCTACAATGTGCACACTGTGGTGCAAATTGACCATGGCGGTATCAACGCCGGCACGTATTGCTTCGATTCCATGCGCGTGGATGGTGATGGAACCAATTTTCGGACCGTGGTACTGCGGGCCAAAGGCGAAGCCAATGTCAATTTTACCTCCCTGGATCTCATTATCAGTGGAGTCCATCGCTTCCCCAAGGTGCCGGCATTTATTCTTGGCCCCACCGCCAATGTTTCCGTCAATGCCTCGATGATTACCGGCCGAGTGGCAGTTCTTACCGGGGCTAAAAAAGGGCCGCCAACCTGGATTCAATTTAACAATTGCCGCTTCCGGCAAAATCCGCTGCCCCAAATAAAGTGCGACGCCTATTCCGGTTATGCATTGAGCAACTGCATTGCCGACTATAAGATGATTCATTCGTT
>JABEVA010000306.1 GCA_013044065.1 Phycisphaerae bacterium | reverse complement strand
GTTAGAGCACCGGATTGTCGATCCGGTGGTTGCGGGTTCGAGTCCCGTCGTCCCCGTGGCCTTGATAGACAAGCGTTTCCCGCATCTGGTGCGGGTTTTGAGGTGGATTTGCGGATGACGGCGCAGGCGTTTGTCATGCTGCTCGTGCGTTGCGCCTCGCCGTTGGGATACCCAGGCGCGCCGCTGGATCTGGCGGTGGGACCTTATCAGGGCAAGCAGACCCTCCATCTAGACCATGGACCTGCAAGAGTCCCGCCATGGTCCGCCGCCACCTGTGGGTGAGTCTGCTGACCTACAACCTGATCCGCAGGGTGATCGCCACGGCGGCGGCCGAGCATCACCAACTGCCGCGCCATCTGGGCTTCACGCTGGCCTGCCAAGAGATTCTGGCCTCCTGGATGCTTGTCGCCTGCGATCCCGGCGTTCTAAAACGTCGCCGACATCGATACCCGCTCATGACCCGGCCACGCCAACAGCTACGCCACGAGCTTGCGGCAGCGTAATATGACGATGGCAGTGCCATTCGTGTCAGGTACCATTATTTCATGATAATCCGTTATGGAAAGACTTCATTTTGTTCCATGAATATTTTCAAGGGGATAACGGGGCCGGCATCGGTGCCTCACACCAAACGTGCTGGACCGCGCCCTGGTGGTACAACTTATCGATTATGTGACGCGGAATTATACGCATACCGGGGCTAACCTACCGTTGATTTGCATGGATCATCCGCGGCCTCCTATGATAGAGGGGAGGTTTTTGCAGGAGTTGTCATGAATTCCACCGCGGTTATCCAGCCTTCAGCGTCCGAAGCCAATCGGCTCTCATCGCGGACAATTCACGAATCGGTCGGTACCGGCCACGCCAGCAGCCATGTCCCGGATTCGCACGGTCACTTCGGCCCTTATGGCGGCGTATATGTGCCGGAAACGCTCATGGCGGCAGTAAACCAACTGGCGGAAGAATATCAGCGGGCGAGAACCGACCCCGCCTTCGAACAGGAACTGGAATATTACCTGCGGCAATTTGCGGGGCGGAAAACACCCCTCTATTTTGCCCAGCGGCTGACCGAACTGGCGGGCGGAGCACAAATTTATCTGAAGCGCGAAGACCTCGCCCATACCGGCGCGCATAAAATCAACAACACCATCGGGCAGGGATTACTGACTTTACGCATGAAGAAAAAACGCGTCATCGCGGAAACCGGGGCCGGGCAGCATGGCGTGGCCACCGCCACCGCCGCCGCCGCGTTCGGGCTGCAATGCGATGTTTATATGGGCACCGAAGATATTCGCCGGCAATCGTTGAATGTGTTCCGCATGAAACTCATGGCAGCGCGGGTAGTACCCGTGGAAAGCGGTTCGCGCACGCTCAAAGACGCCACCAATGAAGCCATGCGCGACTGGATGGGGTCGGTTGAACACACCCATTACATCATCGGCAGCGTCGTGGGACCGCATCCATTTCCCCAGATTGTGCGTGATTTTCAGAGCGTGATCGGCAAAGAAACCCGCGCTCAGGCCATGGAAATGCTTGGCCGCCTGCCGGACGCGATCGTGGCGTGTGTGGGCGGCGGTTCCAATGCGGCGGGCATGTTTTATCCGTTCGTCGAAGATGCCAATGTGGCGTTGTTTGGCGTGGAGGCGGGCGGGCGCGGCATGGCCGCGGGCCAACATGCGGCATCACTAAGCATGGGGCAGCCGGGAGTCCTGCATGGCTCGCTTTCTTATGTCTTGCAAAACGGTGACGGACAAACCGCGGATGTGCACAGCGTCAGTGCCGGGCTGGATTATCCCGGCGTGGGGCCGGAACATGCCTATTGGAAAGATACCGGACGGGTAAAATATGCCTCCATTACCGATGCCCAGGCATTAGAGGCGTTCAGTATTCTGGCCCGGCGGGAGGGAATTATTCCGGCCTTGGAATCCGCCCACGCGGTGGCTTATGCCATCACACAGGCCCGGCAAATGGACCGGGATCAGATACTTATTGTGAACTTAAGCGGGCGGGGAGATAAGGATTGTATGGAAGTGGCGCGGCTGATGGATGAAAAGGCCGCGACGGAAAAGAAGGTGTGATGATGGTAGTCAACAAGTTATTATCGCCTGGCAACAGGTCCTCCCACGCGCTGCCGCTGGGAGCCATCGTGCTGGCCGCATGCGCTTTGACGCTTTCCGGCTGTGGAAAATCACCAATGCGGCCCCAATCCGCGCTGCAATCCCCGTCGGGATACAATGACGGCGATGCGATGCTGTACCATGCGCCGGCGCCGCACCCGCTGGTGGTGATAAGCCTGCCCAATACCCCCAATGGCAGGCCGCATGTTGATACAGTGTTAAGCGTACTGGCGCCGCACACCACCGCGGCTACCGCCACCCCGCCGCCGGCGCTGCCATCAACAATCATGCAGGTCCATGAGCAGGCCATGCCCGCCACGCAACCGGCAACCCAACCCACGACTCGGCCGGGGTGAAACGGCCTTCTGAATTTGTGCGCCGGTAAAGAGCCGCTATACTACCGGCTGTTAATTTGAACCCCTGACAAGGAGATTCTGGTGGCCGAAGATTATGTGTTATTGGCGGAAGCCCGCAAACTTGGCGAATTGATCGGCAACCAGGATGCCATCAAAAGCTACAGAGAATTATCACGTCAGCTTGAATTGGACATCGGCGCCAAAAGCCTGCTGGAGCAGTTTGAGCAACTCATGGAACAACTGTCCATGAAAGAAGCCTCCATGCAGCCTATTGAGATCGCCGAAAAGCAGAAGGCGCAATCGCTGCAGCAGAGCGTGGCCATGCACCCCCTGCTTAAAAAGCTCATCGGTTCGCAGATGGAATACATGGAACTGATGCGCAAAGTGCAGGAAGCGATCAGCGCGGGCATTAATCAGCCCGAGGCCGGGCGCACCGAACAAATTGCGCAGCCGGCTTCCAAGCTTATTATTTGAGCTGTAATTGCGGCCCGGGAACCATCAGAGCCGCCGGAGACGGAACGTGCGTTAACCCAACCTTCTCACTTTGCGTGTTTTTTGGTAAAATAAAAAAACGATTATGGCCATGGCGCCATCGCCAACGTATTTATCGTCAACAAAACTGCTTTGGTACAGACCTACTTGAGAGGATTTCCCTTGCCT
>JABEVA010000305.1 GCA_013044065.1 Phycisphaerae bacterium | reverse complement strand
GAGTAGACCGGCGACCGGAAGGCGCGCGACCAGTCGGGCGGCAGCGGCGCGGTGAAAAATGTGACGGCGGTGGTAGTGGTGATGGCGGTACCGATGGCGTTGCTGGCCACGGCATAATAACTGCCCGCGACGCCCACGGTGCCGGAATTAGTGGGAGTGAACAAAGCATTTGTCGCCCCGGAAATCGCCCCGGAACTGACCCCATACCATTGCCAGGTGGCGGCGGGATTACTGGTGGCGGCGGCAAACAGGGCGACATTATAGCCCGGATAATTGGTCTGGCTGAGAGGATTCACCGCGATGACCGGAGCGCTGCCGGCGGTGAAACTCACCTGATCCAGATAACCCGCTTGCGTGGGGTCGGTGTCGTAATTGGCATAGGCCGTCCAACTCAAAGTATGCGTGCCGGCGAGGATGGTGAATGGTCCGGCTTGTGCCCAAGCATTATCACCGTAAAGGTCGCTCGTGTCGGTGCCGTCCAGAGCGAACTGATAATCGAAGCCGCCATTGGGATCATTGGCAATGCTCGACCAGTCGAAAGTGAGCGTACCCGGCCCCGTGACAGTGACGGAGAGGGTCGAGGTTTGGGTATTGGTCACGCTGCCGCTTTGCGCGGCGGCGGGCGAACCCGGGTAAGTATTGGTGGTTTCAACAAACCAATTCGCATCGCCGCTGGCGCCCCAGGTCAGGCCGGTGGTGCCCAAGGCGGTATTGAAATCCTGGTTGTTGCCGGCAACGTTCGCCACAGTGGTGCCGGGATTGTTGTATATGTTGGCGACATCGCCGGACGCAAGCACACCGGAATAGACTTGCAGGTCATCCAACAGGCCGGTGTAACTGGAAATGGTCGTGCCGCCGACGGACAGGTAATAATTGTTGCCGTTCAGCGGATCGGTGGTGCCGGTGGTTGAAGCTTCCAGATTTCCGTCCACATAGAGGTCCATTGCCCCGCTGGCCTGGTCGCGAGTGGCCGTGATCAGGTGATAGTTGCCGTCGTTGACGCTGGTCAGCGAATGGATCGTGGTGGTGTTGCCCAGATGGTCGCGCGTGCTGAAGGCGGCCTTGCTGCCGGTGATGGCCAGCGGAATCGTGTCGTTGGTGTTGTTATGGTCGTTGTAGGACCAGAAGATGGACGCCCCGGAAACGGCGTCGTCCGTGTCATTGCCGGTGGAGTTGGTGGTGTTGACCCAGGCGGAAAAGCTGAAACTACCCGCCAGCACCGCGTCCAGATTGTTCAGGGATTGGCCGTTCAGCGTCAGGCTGCTGGTGCCGAAAAATTGCACCGCGCCACCGCCCGTCTCGGCATTGGTGCTGAAAACCTGCTGGGGCCCCCACCAACTCGCGCCGTTCAGATCATTGCCGTTGCCGGAACTGTCCTGACCAAGATATCCGCTGTTGTCAAAGGTGTAGTGGGCCACGAGCGTATGACCGCCGGACAGGATGGCAGACGTGCCGACGGTGAAGACTGAATCAAAATAAGTCTCCAAGTTGGCGGTGGAAGTCCAGGCGGAAATCGGTTGTGATGTATTGTCCATGGGCGTGGAGGCGACAATCTGCGCCGTGACGTTGCTCGTGTAATCAGCCCTGAAATCGTTGGTGCCATCGGGCAGCCCCACCGGGCACGGCCAGGAGGTTTGGTCCGGCGTCAGACTGGCGGAGGCTTCGTAGTTGTAATTCCCATTTGTGTCTATGAAATTGTCGCTAACATTAAGCGTCCCGGCCCAGTTGGCCGGCCCCGTCCACTGAAATAATGGTTGGTTGGTCACGAGCGTAGCGTTGTTGGCCGGAAAGGCCGCCAGCGCCGGTGCGTCGAAGGAGTTGCTCGTCACCCCGGTGACCGTGACGGTGAATTGATATTGATTGGTCGAGGTCGAGTTGGTCACCCAAATGGACCACTGGCCGTTGGTGATGCCGTAGAGAAAGGAATTGAAATCAGAGTAGTAGTTCCCGCCTCCGGTGGCGTAATTGAGGGCATTGTTGGTGGCCTGATATTGAAGCTGGGAACCGTTGGCCGGGATTTGCGGCGAGGCGATCTCGTAATACCCGTCGGGAAAACCGGGCGGGTTGGTGTTCGCGCTCAGCCAAGGATAAAAGTAGTATCCATATGTGTCGTGATACAAATGGATATCCACCGTCAACCCGGCGCGAGCGACTGGGAGACTAAATAACAGTGCCAGCACGCCTAAAATGAGACCCGCACCAGATATGCGCCGGGAGAGTTTGTTTAGCAGATCTTTCATAAGCGGGGTTGGGGGTTTGGGGTTATAATTGCGAACTGCTGATTTATATTTTTAGAGCCTGCTTACGGAACCTTTTTGATTACAACTGATTAAATATAAAAATGCCCTTAATCGCGGCGGAATATTTAATTTGCCGCTCACGACCAATGAGCACATTATTTTTATCATCCCACATATTAGTTGGCTTTGCAAAGGTTTTCAGTCTTTTCCAGTCTTTTGTCAGTGCCCCAATGTCGCGGCGGAGCTTCTCCCGCCACACCGGCCTGCTGTTTCACCGACCGGGAGGCCCCGGCTGGCCAATGGGGGAGCTTTTCAGACCGAGCTCGAAGATTTGATCGGCTTGGCAGATATTAAATGGCGGGCACCGACCTGGTTTTGACCCGCCTCACCCGCCACCCTGCACCTGGCGGATTTATTTGATTGGCAGGGCGGCGGGATGATGGCTAACTCAAAGCATGGCGGAATCAGCGGAGCGGGACTCGCATTCAGCTCCATTTCAAGCGGTTTTGAAAGGGGCTTTTGAGCTGCACAACGCGGGTCGGCCTGCGGAGGCGGAGCGGATTTGCCGGTCGCTGCTGCGGCAGAATCCGCACGACCGCCAGTTGCTGTTCCTGTGGGGCATGGTTTTGCAATCCACCGGCCGCAGCCGGGAAGCGCGACAGCATTTGGAGGCGGCGGCCGCCTTGCACCCGCAGTCGGCCCGGATTTATAACGCGTTGGGGTTTGTCCATTTGCACCTGAAAAATCCGGCCCGCGCGGCGGCCTGTTATGAGCGGGCACTCGAACTGGGCCTGCGCGAGGCGAACACCTACTACAGTCTGGGCAATGCCTGTCACCAACTGGGTGAAGTGGAACGGGCCATGCGGTCGTTTCAAGCCGCCACGGCGCTCGCGCCCCAGGATGCGGCCACTTGGAATAATCTCGGGAAATGCTGGCAAGACCTTAACCGCCTGGAGGAATCGCTCGCGGCGTATGACCGGGCGCTGGCGCTGGACCCGCAATATACGCTGGCCAGATATGGCCGCGCGCTGTCCCTGTTGACAGCGGGCCGCTGGCTGGAGGGTTTTCGTGAATACAATCACTCGCGCCGCCAGGGCATCAAACCGCGCCAGTTTCCGCAGCCGGCGTGGCAGGGCGAACCGATTCCGGACCGGACTTTGTT
>JABEVA010000304.1 GCA_013044065.1 Phycisphaerae bacterium | reverse complement strand
GCGCGGGGCACAGACCTATGCGCGGCTGGGGGTGAAACTGGTGCGGTGCGCGGCGAACTGGACCGATTTTGAGATGAAGCGCGGGGTGTATCGCTGGCAGGGGATGGATGCGATTATGCAGGCCATGGTGAAGGCGCGGATCAAGACGATGTGGACGGTGGCGGCGGCTCCGTTCTGGGCGATGCCATTCGGGCAGCCGACGCCGGCGTGTATTCCGACCAAGGCGGACTGGTCTTGTGCGCCGGAGTATCTGCCGCTGTATAAAAAATGGCTGACGGCGGCGTGCAAGCGGTACTGGGACCATGGGCACGGGGCGTTGTGGGCGCTGGAAAACTGGAATGAACCGTGGGAAGGCATATCGATCAGCGGGTGGGAAAGCGACATGCAGCATTACCGGGCGATTATGAAGATCATCGCGGAGGTGGCCCATTCACAAAAGCCGCCGATTCAGACGGCAGCGGCGTGTTCCATCATGAACACGGAAGACAAGTTTCTCTCGGGCCGCCATCCGGCGAAAGAAATCAAGATGGTGGATATTTTCACGGATCATTACGTACAGCCGGCCTTCTGCTACGGCCCGATGGTATCGCATTACTGGGGCAAGCAGAACATGGACACCGAGACGTGGGTGGCCTGCAATGAGATGATGCTGCCGCAGGTGATGACGCAATTCATGGCCGACGGTCAGCAGCATGTGAACCCGTGTTTTCCGCTGTTTATCTATTTTGCGGCCCCCGGCTCTCCGGACACGTATACGATGCCCACGCCGGTGGCGCTGGCGTGCAACACGTTCAACTATTTCATTACGGATCGTCCGTTTCAGCGGCTGATGTTCATGCATCATCTGCCCTTTGCGTTTGAGTTCGGCCAGGGCCGCAAGGGGGTGGTGGTGCTGCTGGGGCGGCTGTTTACGCCATTCGGCAATTCGTTGCGGTCGGTGCTGTGGTGGCAGTTTAATTTGACGCACGGCGGCACGATGAGCTTTAAGAATGCCGACGGCGCGATTCATGTGTACAACATTGACGGCAACCGGGTATTTTTGCATCAGAAGACGGTGACGTTGCCGGTAAACACGCTGGCGTATTATCTTACGAGTCCGAAAGGCGGGATGAAGCTGATTCGGCAGCGGCTGGCGGCGGCGACATACACGCATGTGCGGCCAGTGGAAATTATCGCCCACAATTTTACGCGCGAACTGGATACTCCGCAGTTACGGCTGCGCACCACGGTACACAATCTGTTGCCGGAATCGATCAGCGGGACGCTGACGATTACGGCGCCGGCGGAGATCAAGCTGGCCACAACGCGGATGGCGATCAGGCTGGCTCCGGGCCAATCGGTGGAAGTGGCGAGTGCGGTGAGGCAGGCCCGGATTCTGGCCTGCAACAGTTATGCGTTCAAGTACAGTTTTACCAGCAATGCCGGCCAGGCGACGTGGGCTGAGAATCTCCATGCGCTGGTGGCCCCGAAACAGACGATTCAGATCAACGGCGAGTTGAGCCAGTGGAAAAAGATTCCAGGTGTGCTGGTGGCGGGGCACAAGCAGGGGGAAAGCTCGGCGGAGGCGGCGTGGCTGCCGTTTATCAAGCAGGCTGCGGCCAACCCCACCAAATCGTTTGCGCAGGTGAAGGTCGCGTATGACGCGAAATATTTTTATGTGGTGGCGCGGGTGAATCATCCAGCACCGACAGGGGGGCATATCCGCCTGGCGACCCGCGATGACAATGAGTATTTCCGCAGTGCCAAAGATGACGCGTATTGTGAAAGTCTTGCACCGTACCAGAAATTCGTTCTGGGTGCGGCGTGGAACACGCCGCTGGAGGTGCCAGCGGCATTGCAAAAGGATCCACAGTTTGCCGCGTATGAGAAATTTCTAGGTACACATCCGCAGGCACGAGATGAAGTGGCCACGGGGGCGGCGGAGGTGTTTTTCAAGGCCCGAAAGACCAATCCCAAGGCGAGTTTTGCGGATGCCACCTATGTATACAAAAAGAATCCGGGGCCGGATTCGCCATGGCATGGGGATACATTTCAGTTTGCGCTGCATGTGCTTCCGGGTTACAACGCCCGGGACATGATTCTGGATACCAACAAGCTGCCGGCCGGGTTTCATGCGATGCCGGATTCGGATTATGAATATGCGCTGTATGCGTGTAAAGGAGGCGGTTCGGAGTTGTGGTGTTTGATGTCGCCGGGAATGCCGCGGGAACATTATTATCCGCGTCAGCCGCAGGGGGCCATTCATCCGGGCGTGGTGGCGGGTGGGCTGCATCTGGTGAAGCAGGAAGGAGCGGTGACCATTTACGAAGCGGCGATTCCGTGGACAGCGCTGAATAAGTGGCATCCCAGGGCGGGTGGGACGTTTGGCTTCACCTTTGTGGTGAACAATGGTAGCGGTCCGGCGATGATTTTCGGGGCCAATGCCAGCGCCACCAAGCTTAACGGGTTGACCATGCATCCGTACTGGCAGCCGTCACCAAGCTGTACGATTCGGTGGGGGTTGGGGAAGTGAGGAACCAGGAGCTGGGAGCTGGAAGTTAGGAGTTCATGGATGGTGTTTCAGGCTGGTGGTGGGTGGGGACGCAGGAGTTTGGCGCTGGGAGTTATCCTGGCGGGGTTGGCCATAGCGCAGGCGAAGCCGGTGACGGCGAAGCTTATGGTATCGCCGATTTTTGGCAATCATATGGTCCTGCAGCGCGGTGCGGCCGACCCAGTGTGGGGGACGGCTGCGCCGGGCGAAAAGATTGCCGTTTCGATAGACGGGCAAAGCGTTAAAACGCAGGCCGATGCGCAAGGCAAGTGGATCGTCAAGCTGGCACCGCTGCATGGCCAGGGGCCGTTTGTGTTGACGATTCAGGGTAGGAATACCATCCATTTTCATGATGTTCTGGTGGGCGAGGTGTGGGTATGTTCCGGCCAGTCGAACATGCAGTATCCGTTGTACGGCTGGACGGCCGGCGGACACCGCAAGGCTACCGTGGCCCGGGCGAATTATCCGCGGGTGCGTTTTTTCCGGGTGACCAGTGGAGCGGTGATGGCTCCGATTGCCAACATAGGGGGGAAATGGCAGGTATGCACGCCGAAGACCGCCGCACCCTTTTCGGCGGTGGCGTATTATTTTGCCAGGGATTTACAGCGCAAGCTGCATGAACCTGTGGGCGTGATTGGGTCGTATGCGGGAGGGACAATTATAGACGGCTGGATGAGCATGGATTCGTTTAAGGATCCGGC
>JABEVA010000041.1 GCA_013044065.1 Phycisphaerae bacterium | reverse complement strand
CACAATCTCGACGAGCCTCCGCTTGCTGCACGCGGCGATCGCCGTCTACCAGTTGCCACTGGCTCGCCGAAAATTCTCACGGGCGGTTCGTCAGGGCTGGGCATGGAGGCTATTTCTTGCATTAACAGGGAAAAGTTCTATGATGAAGTTGCGGTGTAACGGCTTAGATCCTCGGATGGCTGGTTTCCGGGCGGTTGATTTTGCTTGGATTTTAGAAAAAGAGGTTTAACATGAGTATTCCGGTTGCCGTTCAACTTTATACCTTGCGTGATCTGATTGCCCGCGATTTTCTGGGCACTTGCCGCAGTGTGGCCAAAATGGGCTACAAAGGGGTGGAATTGGTGGATACGCGCAGTATTCTTACTGCGGCGAATTTGAAAAAGGAAATGGCCGCAATGGGCCTGGCCATGGCTGGGGTGCATGTGGGCATTGAGCAATTGGAGTCGAATTTAGACGCGGTGGTCACCTATTATGGCGAAGCGGGGGTTTCCCATCTGGTGTGCCCTTACATGCCTGATACCCGCCGGAAGACCGCAGACGATTGGAAAAAGCAAGCCAAGATTCTGGCGACAATAGGCTCTCAACTGCGTACCAAAGGCTTTACCTTCTGCTACCACAACCATGATTTTGAATTCCAGAAGCTCGGCGGTACTACCGGGTGGGATATTTTGTTTTCCGGTACGGACGCGCAGAGCCTCGCCTGCGAATTGGACGTCTACTGGGTGCAGTTTGCCGGAGACAATCCGGTAACTCTCATGCACAAACTCAGCGGACGACTTCCGCTGCTGCACTGCAAAGATATGGCCGCCGGACCGGAGCGCAAGTTTGCCCCTGTAGGCAGCGGCATATTGGATTGGAAGGGAATATTTCAGGCCGCCGGGAAAGTGGGAGTAAAGTGGTATATTGTCGAGCAGGATAGCTGCTATGAAACACCCCCGCTGGAGGCGGTGCGCACCAGCCTGGAGAATCTCAAAAAGATGGGAATCGTTTGAAGGCCACCGCCATCTATCGGATTCCAAGCAGGGCTTCGGCAATTAAACGATGCCTTCGCAGACCAGCGTAGGAAATGCCGAAGAGCGAAGGGCTAATTTTTCAAGGAGGCCTTTTCATGGCTGAACCAACGACGACTACGACGGCACCCGCCGGGTCGGTGATTCACATTTCCCGCGCCGGACCGGGAATTGCGGGAGCATTTCTGCGCGTGGTTCTGGGGCTGGTACTGCTGGCCTCACTGGGGCTTAACGTATTTTTACTTTTCGCGTTGATGACGCTGCACATGGTAAAAAACGGTCTGCCCTCCGGCCATGGCATTACGCAAACTGTGATTCGCACCGGAGGTGCGGATAAAATCGCGGTGATTCCCATTGATGGCACCATTGATGGAGCGACCGCAACTGAAGTCCAAAAGGACGTGCGGCTGATTCGCCGCAGCCCGGACATTCGCGCCGTGGTACTGCGGGTGGACTCGCCCGGTGGCGGGGTGAGCAATGCCGACGAAATATACCATGCGCTCGTCGGCCTCAAGGCCATTAACAAGCCGGTCGTGGTCAGTATGGGAGCGATGGCGGCGAGCGGCGCATACTATATTTCCATGGCCGGCCAGCAGCTTTTTGCGGAACCAACCACAGTAACCGGAAGCATTGGAGTGATGTTGCCGGGATTTGAGATTACCAGTTTACTTAAAAAAATTGGGGTTAAGCCCGAAGTACTTACCAGCACGCCGGCCGTCTGGAAAGAAGCCGGTGCGCCATGGTCCACCTATACCCCGGCGGTGAAGAGTTATCTCATTGATCTGCTCAACTCGGATGATGCCCGCTTTGAAGCGGTGATCCAGAAGAGCCGGGGGACACGTCTGGACGAACCGGTGGCCAATATCGCCAACGGTAAAGTCTGGACAGCCCAAAAAGCCCTGGAAAAGGGGCTGGTGGACCATATAGGTTATGAAAGTGCGGCCATTCATGCCGCAGCCAAGCTGGCTGATATTTACCATCCCACGGTGGTGGAACTTGCCCCGAATCAAGGGTTGCTTTCGCTGATCAAAGTACAAAGCCCGGTTTCAGGAATGAAAATGGAACTATCGCCACGTCTGATCACCCAGGTGCTTAGCCCAAAATTTGAATACCTTTACGTGCCGTGACGGCCGCTGACGATGCTCCCTTCATCAAAGAGTTCGGTAATGGCTGCGGCCACTCCGCCTTGGGTCTGGGGCAGGGTGGTGCGTTTGGCGGCGGCTTTCACATGTTCGTCGGCACTGGCCATGGCGAAACTGATGTGGGCTTGGCGCAACATGGGAATATCGTTGACATCATCACCGATGGCCGCCACAGATTCCGGAGCCAGATTCAACTGCTGGCAAAGTGTGGTAATGCCGGTCCATTTGCTGACCGCTGGATGAAACACCTCAATAACATGGCTATCAAAGAGCGGCGCTTTAATGGAAAGAAAATATATCTCCGTGCCGAAATTCCGCCGCAATTCCGCTTCGATACGCGGCGCTTCAGGCCGGTCCACCACAATGCCGATCCGCACCACATGCCGTTGCAACGCTCCATCGAGTTGGGCGGTTTCGCGGGCCTGCACGCGATTGCGCACAAACCATTCGGCGGTGGCGGGGTGCACAGGTCCGTGGCTGGTCAACACATAGTATGGGGCGGGGGAGGCATCTTCATCAATCAGGGCCAGACTGGCGTGCCCACAATCCGAAAAAAAATCGATGAGCCTGGCAATCGAAGCCGCGGGCAAGGTTCGCCGATGCAACGTTTGACGATCCGCCATGTCCGCAACCACCGCTCCGGTGACAAAAACACCCGGGCCTTGTAGTTGCAGTTCCGAGAGAACATCATTGCTCTCAATGATGCTCCGGCCAGTACAGATAGCGAAATGAACGCCAGCCTTGCGCAAACGCCTAATAGCGGCGACATCATCAGAATGTATGCGATGGTGGTCGCGCCCAATCAGCGTGCCATCCAGATCGCACGCGACAAGGGCGACGGGTGTTACGCCAGACAGGCCGCGACGATGAAGTTGTGGGGAACCTTCTTTCATTTCGCCAGTGTAGGCCAGCGCGACGGTGCGCGTCAAAGCAGTAAACCGGCTGGACCGGCTGTGCGGCCCATCTTGGCTAGGTATTTGATGGACGGCCTCGCCCCCACCCGTCACCGCTACCACATGAATTCCACCGCGCTGGAGTTGCTGCCGTGAGCAGAAGGATGATGATCGGGCGATAAATGGTTGCGGCATGCAGTCTCTGCGTTGGCGGGCTATGGTCGTGCGGCTTTGCGCATCTTATACAGGAACTCCAACGTGCTACGGATTTGCGGTTCCGCCTCCGAAAAACCGAATGCCTTTGCGACACAGGCGTCAAACGCCTGCCGATCTGCACGGGCAAGCTCCTGCGGCAATTCATCCGCTTCCCGTTGCAGCAACGTGGCGAAGGCATGCTTGACGTTTGCAGCCGCCGGTGCGTCCAGATTGTCGGGGTTCAGGATATGAAACCCTTTGGCCAGTTTGGTTGCGTTGAGATCCAAAACACCCAAGCCACGACCGAAACCACTGGCCTCAATGAAGAACATGCCAAGGCTGGAATTCATCAGCGCATGGAGAAGATCCATATCGACGCGCGTCTTGCTCCGCACGGTAAAACGGATTAGCCGTTGGTTGACGAAAGCCCGCTCGGCCAAACGGAATACACACAAACGGGAATCGGGATTCAGGGAAATGGCGAGGTCGGCCATTGTGGAAGGCTTCATTTCATACCAACGACAGTTCGGCCTGTGCAGCGCGTCCGGTAGCGGCCTCCCCACATCGTTTACCTGGTGCTCGAACCGCTTGATCCACTTGAGAGCCGCTCTGCAACCCTGCTTCCCAAGCTCATCCAGCGACAATGAACAGCAGAAAGCTTTTGCGTCCGCCGTTGCGGTTAGCTTGCGTAGCTGCCGGGAATTTTTCAAAACAGGCCGTGTGAACTGCGGCTCGATCTGAGCTTCTGACGGAGGAAAGAAAAGATCATCCCACCCGCGCCGTTCACCATGGTTGATGTTAAAATACGCCTTGGCCGGTATGAGGAAGGGCTTGACGATCTGTATAAAGCCAAGGTCGGCGAAGAGAGCCGTCCATTGCAAACCAAGGCTCTCCAACTCCGTAGTTTGTCGCTTAGCTAGGGAATGGATTTGCAGGCGATTGCCCGATGAGGCTTTTCCCAGCACGATCTGGCTCGCTAATTCCTTAATGCCACCACTCGATTGCTCCCACTGTTCCATTGGCTCAGAAATGGAGATAAAATTGGTTTCCTCCTCCTCCGAGGCCTTCTGGCTATCGCGTTGCTCAAGCACGAGGATATTGGCAACAACCGCAGCCGGACTGAACCAGCGCACGCTAGCTGATGCAATCACGCTTCGTAAATGGAAATTTCTGTCCAACTGTCGGCGAAATTGCAGCCCCCATTGCGTCCCCATCCAGGAGTTTGCAACGATCACGCCAACCCTGGCCCCGGCACGCAGTACCTTCGGAAAACTATTGATCAAGTGCGCGAATAGATCACTCTTTGAGTCCAGATCCGGTTCTTCAAAGGCTTGATTCACGCCAAGTTTCTCGCCGCCCGCGTGCGGTCTTCCGAGCGTCTCAAAACGCACAAACGGGAGGTTGGATACGATGCAATCCACCGCGGGCAGCTTTGCTGTGATCGGCCTACCTGTGTTTGGATCCGTCAAGCGGATTGGCCGGCCCGCTGTCAACTCAAGCGCGTCGCAACAGAAGATACGTAGAGGCACACCAATGGCGGCGGGATTGGCCAACGCCATCGTCGCAAGTTGCAGGGGAAAAGTGAACTTATCGCTTGCCCAAATTTGCCCCACTGCATCGCAAGGCTCAATTGCCTCTTGGCATTTCCAGTCGTACACGGTCCGGATGATAGTTCCTGTACCACAACAAGGATCCAGAATAATTCCATTAATGTCCTCAACGGTGATCCGTGCCAACAATTCCGCCAACGGCAATGGCGTAGCGAATTGACCGGCCGTCTTCCTTCGGGCGCGGTCAACGACGGCGGCAAGTGTCCGGGCCAGCAGGGGTGGTGCCACAGCCTCAAGCCGGGCGTTGGCAAGCAAGAGGTTGAAGTCTCCCAGTGAGCGCCATGTTTTGGGGTCAACATACTCTTGTCCAAGCATGGTCTGGAAAACCGCCATGAAATCACATTTCTCGGTGATAACGCCAAGTACTCGCTGAGCCTGTGACACAGTCGTTTCGGTGGTTATGGAGTCAATCTGCAGCGCCTCCGTGCGAAACGGTTTCAGGCAATGCGCAAAAATAAATTTATTGAGCCAGTTAAGAATGTTTCCTCTCGCCAGTGCCTGCGTCGCGTTTAGCTCGGGGTGATCCTGTCTGTTTGCCGCCCACCAGATATCCACTTCGGCGCGGAATTGGGATTTTTTTCTCCGCGCCGAGTCGAGTGATGCTGCGTAGGATGGCGTAAAAACGGTGAGAAACTCAGCAAAGAGAGAATCCTGCAGCACGTCGGGCAGAGCAATACCCACCTGCGGTCGCTTCTCGAAAAAATCATTTAAATCGGCGAGAATTTTATATAGCAGCCCGAGCCATTGTTCCTTCCCCCGGGACACATCTTGTCGGGTTGTAATGTCGATCGGGCCGTATTGGAGGGAGGGCAAAAAATGACCCTCGTCGGTACGGCAATGTAACACGGCCTCGCGAACATTCCACACAAGAAAGCTTTTCAAGCCCAGCCGCTCGGCTTTCGCCATCGCATTGGCGAGCAGGTCGGGATCCCCCACCGGCGTATCGGGCATTTTGAGTTCCCAGCCCTGCAACACCAAAGCGCCCTCCGGGTCGCCGAAGAGCAGCACGTCCGGAAATAATGCCTGCCCACCCGAGATGGTGTGCTCCCCGCCCGCCCGGTGGATCGCGCGCCGGCGTTTACTCGAATAGGTGTTGATCTCGCTGATCACGTCGATCGTCCATGATCGCTCGTTTGAGGTGATTCCTGCTTTGGCCACTGAGTTTCTCCATGCGCAAATCGTCTGTGCCGCGCCGTATGTGAAGGAATTCCATCTCGCAGCGCGATGCCGCCCCCAGACACTGCCAAGCCTGGCCTAACCGCTGCGCGGCCAATGACACGTAGTCAATCCGCTGCTTTTTAAACAGATGCACATCATCATTTTTCTCAATGCCACAAAAGCGGCGGCCTTCCAATAGCGCTGCCACCAAAAAGCTGCCGCTGCCAAAGGCGTTGTCCAGCACCAAATCCCCCGGCTGCGAATAGGTGCGGACCAAATACTGCCCCAGCGATACCGGCTTTTGCGTGGGGTGCCAAACCGCCCCCTCACTTTCGGCGGTTTTAAAATATACCACATCCGTTGGAAAACGCTGGCCCGCACTGCGGACCCGTGCCGGCAGGAAATCGCCATAAGAGCCGGACAGTTGGTCCTTGCGTATGCCTTTGTCGTAGGGCACACCGGACCCCATCTGCGGGAAATAAGGCGGCTGCCGCGGCGAAAAAATGCAGACATCCTCATGCTTGCGCAGCGGTTGCCGTCGGGCGTTGAGAAAATTCGTTGGCTTGGATTTCTCCCAGACCAGTTTGTACCGGAACCATTTTTCATTGGACATCATTAAACGGGCTGTAAAAAGTCCTTGGGCTGTAAGCACCACCGCCCCCGAGGCCCTGAGTAGATGGCGGTAGGCCGCCCACAGTTCCTCTAAGTCTATCGGGCTATCCCATGGATTTTGGGTAGTACCATACGGCAGATCGCAAAGTACCAGATCTACACAATGGGCCGGAAATCGCCGCATCCACTGCAGGCAATCGCCCTCAAAAAGGGCATTGGCTATATCCGGCTCCCGCAAATAGTCGCCGTTGGCAGCCTCGACCTTGGCTGAATTGGCCATACTGGGCAAAGCCACCGTCATTAGTTTAACTCCTCGGCCAGCCAATTCGGCTGACCAGTGAAAGGTAACGGCCCCGGAAGCGAACGTCAACGGGCGGCCACCAGAATGCGGCCCACCAATACCCGCACTTGGGTTTCCACCTCGGTCAGCGCCGCTTCCGGGCCGCTGCGGTCTAAATCGTGAATGTGCCAGTATTCAATGCGGTCAGCGTATTGCGGGAAACTTTCAACAATCATCTGGCGATGTTCCGACTCATCCATACCTATAATAACAGATGCCAATTGAAAATCCGTGGCGTTGGCTGGCACTGGATGGCGAATCGGTAACGGCAGGCTGATGCCGTGCTCGCCCAGAGCCGCCAATGCCAGTGGCGAAATCGGCCCGATATTATGAACCCCCATATTCATCCGCAAACCGCGGGAAGTAGCGGTCCATGGAAGGCGCTGTTTTTCAGCCAGGGTGGAAAAGATAACTTCCGCGAAACGGCTGCGATAATAATTGCCGGTGCAAAGGAATAGCACCTGATTCGCCTGAGGAGTATACAACTGGGTCATGGTCAGGGTCACCGGCAAAAAGCCAACAGATTGCGTTCTTGCCGCAGAGCGACGGCAAGGCGTTTTTCCATCGGACCGCTCAGGTGCTGGAACTGATGTTTCGCCCTTCGGCCAGAAAGGCATCAGCAGGGTCGGTATCGCTACGCTGCATCATCTGGGCCGAATACTGGGCCAGATATACCCGGCGCATGCGCGAGGTCAGGTTAGCCCCGCTGCTGTGAAACACGTAGCTGGAAAATACCGCGATACTTCCGGCAGGAGCTACAACCGCCACGCCGCGCTCGCGGCCAAAATAGCCGACCAGATCGTTGCTGCCCGGATCCTGAATGTGCTTCACCCACGTGCGGATGCCACTGACGCTGTACGGCAACAGGTACACCGTGCCGTTTTCCTCGGTCACATCATCCAAGGTGATCCAACAGGTGAGATAGGGTTTATGATTGGGATCTCCGACATAGCCGGAATCCTGGTGCCAACTGAACTTCATGCCTTTGTCGGCGCATTTGATAACATACTGCTCCCAGAAAAGCCAGACATTTGGCCCCAACGTGGCCTGGCATATTTGGCCCATCAGATCCGAAAAAAGAAATTGCCGAAGCTCCGGGCGCTGCTTAAACACCAGGGAAGAAAAATAGCGTTTGCCGCGATGGTTCAAGCCCAGCACATCGACCCGACGGCGGTCCATCTGGGCATCACACTCTTCGATGGCAAATTGGGCGTTGCGCCGCAGCAATTCTAAATGGTCCGCCGGCACCACATTCTTAAGCAAAAACCAGCCCTCCTGCTGAAACTGCTGCTGGTGCTCCCTGGTAACAATGCCTGGGGTGGATTCCACGACTGCCATCAGTTGTCCTCGTTATTCAATCGTCCGCACACGCACCGGCGAATACACAACCGGCAGGGCTAACATTAGACTCCGGGTTGTCCTGGCTTGTCAAATACGGGCCAATCGCCGATAAGCAAGTCAAGCTTGGCATGTTCATGCCCGGCGGCTGGCGGCAAGCGAAAAATGACCGTCATCGATGATGGCCAGACCACCTTAGTGCATGGCAGGATGCACCCGTTTGGAAACAAGCAGCGATGAACCGCACATCAGTATGGCCGCGCCGGTAAGCAGGTAGAAAATGGAGTTCACGCCCCATGCCTTGGCAGCCAGCCCCAGCGGGGCCAGACAAAGTGCGCCCAGGGCGTTGGAAAAGCCCAGTGCAATGCCCGAACCTAAAGCCTTGTTCTCCACAAAAATATCCTGTCCGATGATCAGCGTCGCTGAAAACGTGCAAAACATCGCCACGCCCAGCACGGCCGCCAGAACCCATAACAGCACCCCCGTGGTCACCGGCCATAGCGGCGTAAGCAACGCCAAGATCACAGCACTGGTCATGAGCAAATGCCGTCGTCCAAATCGATCGGCAATCGCCCCGCCGGCGACTTGCCCCACCACACCCGTCACCAACAACGTGGTGAGGATACTGGCCCCGGAAACCAGGGTTCCTCCCCGGCTTTTCCATAAAAACGGCACAAAAGCAATGGTGCCGAAGCACACCACGCCGCGTAACGCGGAGTACATCACCAGCACCATTGCCGGCCAGCGATGTGCTTTCCAGTGGATCGGCGGAGCATCTTCATGGCGGGCTGGAAGTCTGGGGGTGGTACGTATCAGCACCGGCAAAAGCGCCACCGTCGGCAAGGCAATCAGCCACAGGCTGGGCAATCCCAACCCGATCACAATCACGCTGGTCAGAGTTGGCCAAAGCCCGCGCCCCAGTTCTCCGCCCACCAGAAAGACTGACATCCCAAGCCCGTGGCGCTTATGCGTGAGCGAGCGCACCGCCGCCAGAGCCTGCGGATGAAAAATCGTGCTGCCCAATCCCGACAGAAGAATTAACAGTATCAGCACCCAGATATTGGGCGAAAGCCCGATCAGCGATGCTCCACACGTGCACATCAGCAAGCCGATGATGACAAACCACCTTCCACCCACATGGTCGGCCCATATACCCGCCACCGGCTGGAGCGCCTGACCGACATACAACGTGGTAACCAGCACGCCGGCCATTCGCACCGAATAATGAAGCTCGGTGAGTACCGCCGGTAAAATGGCCGGCAGATAAAATGCCGCGCCGTCATTGAGCAAATGGGCCACGGCCAGCCAACCCAGACGAAAGCCTTCCCCCGACGCTTCCGGCATAACCGGCTTTGACTCAAGAGCCGAAGACACTTTCATGAATAGCTTTTCCCATCGGCGCTGCCGCGCCGCAACGAACCGGACGCGGTTTGATTTATTTTAGCCGCTGACTGCGAATTTGGCTCGCTTTACCCCCATCGCACGACCAGTCGCATGCCGCGGGAGTTTGAAATGGCCGCTACAAATGCCGCCGCTCAGGCGATTGAGGATGCAATGCCGCGCTGACCTCTGCGCGACGGGGCCTGGGCGAAACGATGTTTCACGGATCGAGTGTCGCTATGGCCAGTCCGCGGGTCGTTCAATCATTCCGGTAAATATTGAATGTCGCGTTGTTCTCCTTGAAGGCATGTTCCGATCTGGCACGGGAGCATATTCGGACCTGCCGGTAAAAAATAATATCGTCGGCGCTTCTCGGACGCTATGGCTCCGATAAAAGGGGCGTTTTCATCGCTACGGGAGCGGCCTTTGCAATCTATGGGCTATAACCAAAATGCCTCTGGAAAACCGCCTTTTGTGGTGATTGCCGATCACTTACCTGCCGATGGATAACCTTGCCCGCAGGCCCGCGGTCCGGGGAATTGAGGATCGTGGCCGGACGGTAGTGGAGCGTGGTTGGATGAAACCCCAATGGCTACAAACAATTGTCCTCTCATGGATAATTTAATGTAGTCTTATATATTTCTCCACTAATAAGTATTACTGGCGACCGAGCCGAAGTGCCGGTGGCGATCGGGGATGGTGCGTATCCCTCCCCATGTAAGAACTAACGAAGGAGGTGCTGTGAGAGAGTTTTAGAAAGGCGGTGTTTCATGAAGTTTTCCTTGACCAGCGTCCGGCTTGCAGCGTTCAACCATTTAACCTCCTCCCGGCGAGCCGGCATAGTGGCGGCCCTGATGGCGGCGGCCGCTATGGCCTCTACCGGATCAGTTCAAGCGGGCATCAGTTCAAGTCAGGCCTCCGAGATTGGTCTGACCCAGTTGTGGCAGCTTCACCCGTCGCTGACCGGCCAGGGAATTAATGTCGGACAGGCCGAAGCCGATGCCTCCAACAGTTCGTCCAATGGCTGGGGCTATGAACCAAACCCGGGGGCAATGGCCTCAAAAATAACCTATTACAGCTACAATCCGGTTTACAGCAGCGGAACCTATAGCCTGCCTGCCACCGGCGGTTACTCTTCCCTCTATGCTTCCGGCCATGCCACCAGCGTGGCGGACATATTTTACAACGGCAGCGGCAGTGTGGCTCCCGGTGTGGCCCATGTGGATGTCTTTGACGCCTTTAGCTTCTACAATTATGTGCTGTCCAACAACGCCACGGTTGCCAACGAGCCGGCGATTGTCAACCAAAGTTTCGCCTTCACCGGTGTTAGCGCCGGTCAAATATTCAACTACAACTACGTGTATGACAATTATGCGAACTTGCACAACACCTTGTTCGTTACCGCGGTGGGTGACGGCACCGGCACTGAAACCGGTACCACGCCCGTAAGCCAGATCAATGCGCCCGCCACCAACTACAATGGCATTGCGGTCGCCGCTTACGGCGGGGCCAGCGGCGTCGGGCCGGCTTATGGAGGCATTTCCAAACCGGATATTACCGCGCCCGGCAGCGCTACGAGTTTTACGGCACCCATTGTTTCCGGTGCTGCGGCTATCTTGGAACAGGCCGCCAATGCCAATGTCGGCGGCGCGGGAACATCATCGCTGGCGGACAATGAACGCACCATCAAGGTGTTGTTGCTGAACGGTGCCGTCAAACCCACAGGCTGGACCAACAGTTATAATTACAACGCATCAACCGGAACCGTCGCGTCCTACCTGGCACCTACCGCTTACGCCACCACGCCGCTGGATCCACGCTACGGCGCTGGGATTGTGAATGTCTACAACTCCTATCAGGAGCTCTCCGCGGGCCGGCAAACTTGCACCAGCTCCACTTCGGCCAGTGGTTCGAGCATACCAGCCCCGGTTTTCACGGCAGCGTCCACGCACCTAAGCGGCTGGGATCTTAACACCATCACCACCAGTTCCAGCTCCGCCAATGCTGCCAACCATTATGTTTTCGATCTTTCTTCCACCAAGGGATCTTCCTTTGGACTAAACGCCACCATCACTTGGAATATGCAAACCGACCGAAGTGTTTTAAACAATTTGGATCTTTACTTATACAACACCAGCGGCAAATTGCTGGCCTCCAGCACCAGTAAGGTGGATAACGTGCAGCAAATTGAAGCCACGTTGGCCCCCGGTATATATGATCTGGAAGTAGTGAAACTCGGCGCAGCCGAAGTATCCGCCACCGAGACCTATGCCATGGCCTACAATTTTACCGGGTTTGGCCAAAGCTCCATACCCGAGCCATCGGCCCTGGCTATGCTTGGAATTGGAATGGGCATACTGCTCGTGCATCGCCGCCGACGGCCACACCTCGGTCACAGCGAAAATTCTCAGCGTATGAAAGACAGCCACCTGTAATGGTAACGGGTACGTACCACAAGGACTTACCCCTTGGGAATATAATTATGTTGGCCGCGGATTAAAGGGCGGGCGTTTGGATCAACTCGGCGATCAAACGCACGCCCCCAAGGCTGCGCCAAGATAAACATCCCAGGAGTAACGTGCCCAACCACCAAAATGGACTAAAAATCCGACGGAATTATTCTAAGCGCTCTAGCCATGGTGAAGCATGGCCTGGCTCTACGCGTGTCGGCAATCCGTAGCTTTAGCGCTAAGCCTCTATTGCAGAGCAGTTTACAACAATACGGACGGACCATATTGGCCCTGTACCACAGTCGTGACGGTCGGCCACAAAAACCCGCCAAACTTTAAGAAAAAATGACATTTTTTTGACTTCTGGGTGGGGCGTGCCTACTATAAATATGATAGGAAAGTAGGCCGAAAACAGCCAGTACTGACTGTAATCAAG
Source organism: Phycisphaerae bacterium (assembly GCA_013044065.1). Taxonomy (GTDB): domain Bacteria; phylum Planctomycetota; class Phycisphaerae; order WQYP01; family WQYP01; genus JABEVA01. The sequence continues at coordinate 97 of JABEVA010000041.1, read as the reverse complement.
TGCGAATTGTAAGGGATTGAATTCGACACTCACCTTGAACCGGGATCCATGAGTGATCGGGTTGAGGGTGTGGAATTACAAACTTCCTGTGGGGATT